>JAJTHC010000068.1 GCA_021299615.1 Vampirovibrionales bacterium | reverse complement strand
CAACGCCTTGTTGGCGTCTTTATTGAGCTACGGCAGGCGAGAAGTCATCATCCGCAAGCTGACCGAATTGTTCGACCGCTTGGAAGCCCCTGTCTACGACGTGCTTCAGGCGGAAAGTTTGGCTCCTGTAGAAAAACGCTTGGCAGGATTCATCTACCGTTTTAATACGGGGGCGGATTTGGTGCATTTACTGCGGTGGTGGCACGCCTTTTATGAACGCTATCCGTCGCACTTGGCGTGCTTGGAAAGCTTGCCTGAAACGCAAAACGGCGTGACCCGTGACACCCTCAAACCCGTGATGACCGCTTGGGTCGATGCGTGGTTGCCTCCTGATTTTTTGGCAGGGGGCTACAGCAACGGCACACGATACTTGGTGCCACACCCTGCTACAGGCGGTGCCTGCAAGCGTTTGCACATGGCGTTACGCTGGATGTGTCGAGATGATCAGTTTCTAGGCGAGCATGCCGTCGACTTTGGCTTGTGGACGTCCGTGATTCCGCCCCACGCCTTGCTCATGCCCATGGATACCCATGTAGGGCGTTTGTCTCGGGAATGGGGTTTGCTCAAGCGAAATAGCACAGACTGGAAGGCATCCGAAGAACTCACGGCACGGCTGGCTCGCCTTAACCCAGCGGATCCGTGTCGCTACGACTTTGCGTTCTTGGGCTTTGGCGTCGATGAGGTGCGTGGTCGTTTATAGCAAAGAGGTGGATTGAATGCTCAATCCACCTCTTTTTAAAACGACATTTGAAATTATCCAAAACGTTTTAATGGTTTAGACCATGAAACGAGGGTAGATGACTACCAGCGTCCACCGCCGCCGTATCCGCCGCCACCGGAGCGTCCACCGCCGCCGCCGTATCCGCCGCCGCCACCGGAGCGTCCACCGCCGCCGCCGCCACGATAGCCACCGCCACCGCCAACAGGACGAGCTTCACGAGGACGAGCTTCGTTAACGCGTAAAACTTTACCGTTCATGTCAAATCCATCTAAACGTTCAATGGCAACTTTAGCTTCTTCGTCGTTATCCATTTCAACGAAAGCGAATCCACGAGAACGTCCAGTTTCACGATCCATCACGATGCGGCAAGATTGAACTTCACCAGCGTCTACAAATAACGCCAACAATTCATCATCGCTCGCAGAAAAAGGCACGTTGCCAACATATAATTTCATAATCAAAAGTTCCTAATCAAATAAAGTCTCGCCAACAGAGTAAAACACCTTTTCACAACTGGCGAATTATCGCAAAAAAGTGGGAAGTCATTCAAAATCAAAACGTCGAAGCGAAAATCTGATCACTATCAAACCAAGTACTGAGAGATCTTCGGCAGAAACACTAAAATAGGAACTTTAATCGTTCTTCAAAAAAGGATGTTTTGGAAAAAATCTAAAAACCAGGAGATTCAGGGCATCATCAAAAGAAACACGTCTGATTCATCCATATCATGTAACGACGAACTAAAAATGGTGGAGTCGGAGGGAATCGAACCCTCGTCCAAAACGATTGCCTCCAAGCGTCTACGAGCGTAGGTATCTTTAGAATTTATTCGTTCCAATGTAGCTGTGTACCCCAGTTCACATTGGACTTTAACCCGCTTTACGTCTGTGTTCGGACGCATCGACAAATACGCTGTACTGAAGAGCCAATGAGTCTTTCAGCATGGTCATGCGAATTGACAAGCCCACCTTAGCAGCATGATAGCATGTGTGGGAACAAGCAATGTTTACTTAAAAGAATTAAGCAGCGATTGCACGTACTGGACGTGCAAAAGCAACAACATTGTTGCGAGCAGTTTGAGTTTCTGCATTTATTGTTTTGCTCAGGATTAACGAGGATTAAGCGTCCTCGACTCGCAACCCAGTCACAAGAATTCGTCCTGTCAAGTCCAGAACGACCCCATGTTTCTTTAAAAACAGCTTCGCATCGGGGTATTTCACCCTTTTAATGCTTACCTTTTTGGTTGGTCATTACATGTATATGAAAATTTCAAAGAACCATCTTAGCTATTATGAAACACTTTGTTTAATAATGCAAGCCTTTATTTCTTAATTTTTTACAAACTATAACAATTGAAGTAAAATGTTGGAAATATCCTTAGTGGCAGTAGGCTTGGCGAGCCTTTCAAGCACCTGCTTCGTTTGTAACAGATGCGATTCGTCACCTGCTAAGGCGTTTAATTTATCTAAAATTGAAACGTGTTTGAGTTCAGCATCCAGCAAAACGATGCCTGCTCCTTCGGCTTCCACAAAACGAGCGTTGGCTTCTTGATGATTTTGAGCCGCATACGGATAAGGCACCAAAATCGCGGGCGTTTGGGATGCAAAAAGCTCCGAAAGGGTCATCGAACCCGCTCGGCACAAGGCGAGATCCGCCAAAGCCCAGACGGCAGGCATATTTTCGATATACGGCAGGCAGGCGTAATCTTGATTAAAGGGTGTTTCACTGCCGTATTTTTCCAGCAAGGCGGATTTCACGCCCTTGTAATGCTTGTTTCCGCATTGATGCACAATTTTATAGCCTGCTTCAATCAGCGTTTCAAGGTTGTTGAACACGGCTTCATTCAGGCTCAACGCCCCTTGCGATCCGCCTAGTACGAGCAGTATTTTGTCGGATTCTGTCCAGTTTTGGGGAACGAGATACGCCAATTGCGTCAACGCATCCGCCTTGCTAATTTTGCCGATACTTTCATTGACGGGATTGCCTGTTAGGCGAAACTTGGCATCTTTCACCTTGAGACGAGCTTGAACATCCGCAAAGGCTCCTGTAACGACGTTGGCTTTTGGTGCCATCAATCGGTTGACGAGTCCGGGGATCGCATCGCTTTCATGCACCACAAAGGGGATTCGCAAGGCTTGAGCCGCTAGCAAGACGGGTCCTGCCACGTAGCCCCCTGTGCCGAGTACGACGTTGGCTTTCACCGCCTTCAAATACCGAGCCGCTAAAGCCGTGGCTTGAAGCATTTCAAACCCCCATTTTAGAAGGGCAAGCGGATTCTTCGTGCGTGGCATGCCGTGGCTAACCAGCGGAAAAAACGGAATGCCTTTGGTGGGAACCTTATGCGATTCCAAGCTTTCTTCGTTGCCGATATAGGTGATGTTTTGCAGGGGGAATCCGAAATCACGCACAAGCGAATCGGCAACGGCAAGGGCAGGGTAGAGGTGTCCGCCTGTGCCACCGCCTGTGAGTACGATGGAAGCGTCTTTAAAAGCGTTCATGGGCATCCTTGATTTTTACGATGTATATTTTCAGTATAAACGCATCCCTATCAATAGGTCTACTCCTCTTTATCCCAATTATGCT
>JAJTHC010000092.1 GCA_021299615.1 Vampirovibrionales bacterium | reverse complement strand
TTGATGTGATAAGGTAAGCATTTATACCATTTAAACGATTGAATGGCTATAAAACCAGTTCAACCGCCTCCGTGATATAATAATCACCACGGAGGCTCCACAATGCACACCCTAATTCACCGATGCCAAACATGGTCGCAACTTGCCCACGAACGTGACTGGCAAGCACTCGAAATCCTCAACCACAACACCCTTGAAGACGTCCAGCAGGCGTGGCAAAACAAAGGCGTACTCGCTAGCCTGCAATGGAATCCCATCGCATGCGATGTCGCAGGCAACGAAACCCTCGTTCGCCTTGCCATGCAATTCGCCAATGCCCTCGGCGTGGATGCCCTTGTACTTCCAGAACAAACACTCTTGGGCTATCCCTTGCGAGACATGCTCCTACGCTTTCCCAAGCTCGTAAAAGATAACGAAGCTGCTTTGCTTCGTTTGGCGGAAGAATCCTCACACACTAGGGTCTTCGTGGGCTTTGCCGAACGACGCTACGATCTTGCCGAATGCTGGGGGCAAACATGGGGAAAGCCCTATTACAACAGTGTCGCCATTTTAGGCGACGGCGTGATTCAAGGCGTCGTGCGAAAAAGCCTTTTGCCAAACTATCACGAATTTGAAGATTCCCGAGTCTTTGAAGCCAGTGAAACCCTCGGCGTGCAACGGTGGGAAGACCCTCACCCCAACCCTCTCCCAAAGGGGGAGGGAGTAGGACAGGGAGACGTGGCTTTAGAACCCTCTCCCTCTGGGAGAGGGCAGGGTGAGGGTTTCGACCAGCTCCAGTCGGGCAACAAAAAAGAGGACACAGGACTAAACTGTAAAGTTTTCAAGCTACATCCTGAGTACCTTGAACGTATTCGCCAACTTCGTAAGAAGCAAACGGACGCTGAATTATTTTTATGGTCTTTGATTAGAGATCGTCAAATTGCCAATCTAAAGTTCAGAAGAAAACATCCTGTACCGCCTTATATTGTTGATTTTTACTGCCATAAAGCTAAATTAGTGATTGAATTAGACAAAGGTTCACGGGGTGAAAAACAAGATCTTATTTATAATACTAGACGTACTGTTTACTTGAAAGAACAAGGTTTAACCGTCTTACATTTTAAAGGCATAGAAGTTTTGACACAGACAAAAAAGGTACTTGAAACACTCTTTCTGTTTCTGAAATCCCAAGACCCTCACCCCAACCCTCTCCCAAAGGGAGAGGGGGCAGGACAGGGAGACGTGGCTTTAGA
Organism: Vampirovibrionales bacterium; assembly: GCA_021299615.1. Classification (GTDB taxonomy): domain Bacteria; phylum Cyanobacteriota; class Vampirovibrionia; order Vampirovibrionales; family JAJTHC01; genus JAJTHC01. Next base: position 6,116 of record JAJTHC010000092.1, on the reverse strand, counting down.
ACCCTCTCCCTATGGGAGAGGGCAGGGTGAGGGTTTCGACCAGTTTCAGAGCCATGAAAGTCTCGACCCCCTTGATGCCTACGGAAACATCAACATCCACGGATGCAAAATCGCCGTGACGGTGTGTGAAGATCTATGGGCGAAAGAACCGAATCAGCACCCGTGGTACCAGCAAAATGTGGTGGATGCCTTGATGCAGGGGGAGCCTGATTTACTGGTGAATTTGTCGTCGTCGCCGTCTCGGGCAGGTAAGGAGTATCGCAGGCAGGCTCTTTTGAGTGATGTCGCTAGGCATCACGATGTGCCGATACTCTACGTGAACCAAGTGGGGGCGGTGGATGAGCTTATTTTCGACGGAGGCTCACGCTTGGTGGGGACGGACGGGGACGTGTTAAGCAGGTCTCGGCTTTTTGAAACGCAGATGAGCCTGCATCATGTGAGTGATGCGGCGTTTCACCAGCTTGAAAACTGGGTGGTGGATGTGGAGAAATCACAGCGTAGTTCGCCAGACGATGCCTTTGAACCGTATGATACGAGCGATCTGCCGAGAACTTATGCAGCGTTGGTCTGCGGGATTCGTGATTATTTCGCCAAATGTGGCTTCAAACGAGCTGTTTTGGGGCTTTCAGGGGGACTCGATTCCGCCGTCAATGCGGTGCTGGTGGCGGAGGCTTTAGGGGCTAAAAACGTTCTGGCGTTTAGCTTTCCGTCCAATCTCACGCCTGCTGACAATAAAAGTGATGCCCTGAAATTGGCTGAAAACCTCGGCATCGGCTGGGTGGAAATCCCTATTACGGCGATGCAATCGGCGTTTTTAGGGGGGATTCACCACGAGCGTTCCAGTTTAGAATCCGTGTGGGGTAAGCCGTCTAGCGAAAGTTTTGCGCAAGACAACGTGCAAGCCATGAGCCGTGCGACTTTACTGCGTTTAATTGGCAATGATTACCACGCCTTGCCCATTGCCACCAGCGACAAAAGCGAGTTTTACATGGGGTACGCCACCGTCAATGGCGATATGTCGGGGGCGTTGGCGCCGTTGGGGGATGTGTGCAAAACGAAGGTGCGTGCCTTGGCTCGCTGGATGAACGAGCATCATGCGGTGAAAGACGTCATTCCGCAAGCGGTGGTGGAACGTCCTTCGGGGGCGGATTTGGCGGTAAATCCAGAGACGGGGAAACTGCTTACGGCGGAAGAAGCCTTGATGCCGTATGAAGTCATCGACGAGCTAATTTGGCGGATCGAAGCCCACGGCATGGATGCCCAAGAGCTAAAAGGCATCGTGTGGAGTTGGGAAGTCAAAAACGGCGTGCTTTCGGCGGAGCAGAAATCGGCATGGGTGGCAAAGTTTTTCAAGCGAATGCAGGCAAGCGTCTTTAAATGGTGGGTAGCTCCCCCGATTTTGATTGTGGATGGCGACGGCACGCTGGCGAAATCGGCGTATCACCATGTGATTACGGCGAACAAGACGATGTATTAAAATGGCTTGACACCCCCGCTTTATTTACTATTCTTTAAATAGTTCATTTTCTCAAAAATAAAAAGGTGCCTTATGCGTTTATTGTCAAACCAGCCTCCTATGGCTTACACACCAGCGTCTTCCAAGCCTTCCCAACGTAATGGGATGGAGTTTCACCTGTCTATAACGCCGAAAGCTCAAGAAAAGGGACTTCTCAACCTTTTTTGTGGTGTACGTAATGTAATCCCTCCTGAAGTACAACCACTGAAACTTCATGAATACTTAGATCGTGAACTTGATTCTATTTTAAAAAAATGGGGCTTGACCCTTCTGATTTAGGATTTTTATCCGAGTATGACTATTCAAAATCAACGATTCTTATGTCTTTTGGAACAAATGAAAAAAACACTAATTATAAAGACCTGCTTCCTCCTTTAGTTGTATTGTATGATGCCCTAAGCAGCTTAAGAATACCTAAATCACTGGCTTACGATCTTCAAATAAAGAAAAAACTTACCAACATTGAAGAACAAAAACTCGCTCCCGATACGAGAAACAGATATTACGCTGAATGGGCTTATGATATAGTTTCTAACCCCTCTTATCAACAAAGAGAAGAAAGCGTTCATCAGTTGTTTGAACCATTCCTTGCTCTGATGCACCCTAAATTTGAAATACCTGATTCATCACATGAATTGATTAAATTATGTCAAATTGAGCAAGCCAAAAAAAGAGATAAATGGGGAAAATAGTGGGTTTTAGGCACTGTTTTTTCTCCACCTTCCTTGTCATACTGGGGAGGTGATCCTGTGTTTTGTGGATTTTTTGGATTTCTAGCTTCGTTTTTAGCTGGTGCTGTCAGAGACCTTTGCTCGCACAAAGGTTCTCCGACACCTCTAAATGCGTTCAAGGGGGGACGGGGAAGGACGCATTGCGTTTCTCCTACCCTTCGTCCCCCCTTGAAAATCCCCCCTTCATGTCGAAAAAGTTAGGAACTTTTTCTCTTAGGAAAGAAAACCGTTGGTTTCCTCTCCTAACCTCTCCTTCCTAAAGGTGAAGATTCACTTCGTGAATAAGAAGTTTTTTTGTCCCCACCTCCTCGCCCTATCTTTGTTCCTGCCGTCCGCAAAATGTCTCGGAAGCCTCGCATTTAGTGCGTTGTCGGCAAGTCTTCTGTCCGTCATTGCAGGCGTAACGTGAAACATTGTCTAGACCTTGCGTTTTACAGTCTGAACAGATTGCTTCACATCCGTTCGCAATGACAAAAGAACATTCTACATAAGCCATTCTTTTGGTGTTTCTAAAACAGGCATGTTTCTTAAATCATGCGTATTGTTAGGAAATTTCCCCCATTGCTTTTCAGCAATTTTAATCATTTCCATATAATACATTCTAGCCTGATCAAAAACAGGAGTAGTATATAAGCCTTTTTTAATACCTTCAATCTTTTGTAAATGTCTTAACTGTTTTAATGCTCTACTTCTCACCTCTTTTTTAGAAGGAAACTGCCTATTTGCCATATATCGCTTCAATACCATATCTGCAATACTCTGAAACATCTCACCTGCTGGTGTAATACCATTTCCAAATAAAGCATGAGATAAATCATGAAAATTAGTAGCGGATCTTTTTAACTTCTCCTCATTTTCTAGTGGGACAATACTTTTTAAGTTATGAGATTGAATAAAGGATTCTTCTAAATCCTTCAATAGCAAGAGAGGAAATGTGCAGGGGGGGGGGGCAATTGTTGATATTAGAGAACGTGAGTGCATATAAAACATTTTTCCTAATTAATTTTACCTTACTTAATATAAAACAAATGAAAGGAATAAAGTGCTAGCCATCAAAAAATCCTAATTAACTAGATATTGATAACCAACCCAAAAAAAAGAGAAAGAGAGAACCCCTATCATGTCGAACCCCTACCCACCTGAAAATAACCCCTATGTGCATCTCGCCAGCTTCTGCCGAAACGCCGTGTGGCAAGAAATGGACGCCATTAACGATACCCTGCCTGAAGAAATGAACTACCTCGCAAGACTGCAAAGCCCCACCGCATGGGACGCTCGCCGTGAAGCAATTGCTCAAGAACGCATCCAGCTTTACGAACGGCTCAAAACCGACGATGCCTTCGCCGAATTGCTCAAACACGACTGTCGCAACAACATTCTGCTGTGGTTTCGCTACTTTGCGTGGACCTTTGACCCTCGCCCGAATCCCTTTAAACAAAACGGCAGAAGCATTGGGCGTGTGCCGTTTGTGCTGTACCCCTTTCAAATGGAAACGGTGCTACGCTTGAATGAAGCCATTGAAAATGGCGAAGATCTGCTGGTGGAAAAAAGCCGAGACATGGGGCTTTCGTGGCTGATTTGCTTGGTCTTTGAATATCGCTGGCTCTTTCATTCGGGGCAACAATTCCTCATCGGGAGCCGTAATTTTGGTAGTGCGGACACCAAAGGTGATCTCGCCACGCTCATGGAAAAATGCCGTTTCAATTTGCGTGAACAGCCGTCGAATATGTTGCCTGCGGGCTTTGATTTTCGCAAGCACGATGTTTCGGGGCGTTTGATGAATCCGCAAAACGGCAATACGATTATCGCTGAAGCCGCCACCGAAAACTTCGCTCGTGGGGGGCGTTACACCGCCGTTCTGCTGGATGAATTCGCTTTTTGGGCGTGGGCAGACGGTGCCTACGCTGCGGCTGGTCAATCGAGCCTTTGTCGATTGGTCGTGTCTACCCCCAACGGACGCAAAAATCGCTTTGCCCTAGAGCGTTTTTCAGAGATGACCGCCGTTTTAACCCTCCACTGGAGCCTTCACCCGTTTAAGGATCGTGTGTGGTACGAAACGCAGAAAAAGCGATTGCTCAAGCACGAAGTCGCCCGAGAGCTGGATATTAGCTATGAATACTGCAATCGAGACCGTGTGTACGAAGAGTTCACGGCTCAACATATCGCCAAGGTGGACTATAATCCTGACTTGGAAGTCTTGCGGTCGTGGGATTTTGGCTACCATACGCCTGTGGTGTTAGCCTTACAGCGAGACGAGTGGGGTCGTGTGGTGGTGCTGAAGGAATGGGTGGGGCAACGTGTGGTGTTGAAAAAATTTGCCCAGCAGGTGAAGGATGAATCCATTGCGTTGTTTGGGGCGAATGCTCGCTTTCGAGATGTCTGCGATCCAGCGGGGCATCAGCATAATGACAAGTCGGAAGAAACGAGCATTGAGGTGTTAAAGCACATGGGGATTCATCCTGTGGGGGTGCGTTGTGGGGTGGTTGCCAGCATCGACAAGCTACGGCACCTCATGATTGAAGAGCGTGACGTGCCTTTGGCTCTAGAACCCTCTCCCTCTGGGAGAGGGCAGGGTGAGGGACACGACCAGCTCCAGTGGGGGGAATCCCTCCTCCCAACCTCCTCCCTAAGGGAGGAGGGGCAAGGCAACCCTCACCCCAACCCTCTCCCAAAGGGAGAGGGTGTAAGACAGGAAGGCAGTCACATGGTGAAATCGCCTGCGTTTTTGGTGGATCGTGAGCAATGCCCGACTTTAATCGATGCCTTACAAGGGGGGTATCGCTACGTGTCGCCCGATTCGGAGGAATTGGCACAGGTGCATCCCTATGAAGACGTGGCGGATGCCTTGCGTTACGCCGTGTGGGACATAGGCAAACTGCTGGTGGATTCGTCGGATTGGGCGAAGGAAAAGCGAAAGGAGCGGCATCAGCAGTGGCTGGCGTTGGAAAGGCTCCGCCAGTACAACCAGCGTCGGCTGGGGTATTGACACAGGTTCTTTAGATTGTATAGTTAATGCTTACAACCGCTCCGCTTTTTTCGTTTGATTTATAAGGAAAAACTCCCATGCGTCTCGCTTCTCTCACTGCTCCTAATTACAATCAGTCTCGTGCTATGTCTTCTACGAATGCTTCTAAAAACGTGGCTGCTCAAAACGCAGATGCCTTTACGTCGAGTGGGCAAGTGCATCGGCAAGGGTTTAGATTGCAGGAACAGGCACTAGATGTTGCAGAAAGACTTCAACAGTTATTAGACACGCCAGATATGTTGTTCGAACGCATTAAATGGGATTATAATGAGTCTTCTGAAAGTGAACACCAGAAGGTGCTTGAAGAGTGTAGAAAATCTCTAAACGCTCAGATTGAGAAATGCCGTGGCACCAACTGGGAAGAATCAGGGATAAAGGGGTTCTTTAAATATGCTAACCTGAATAATCTTGTCTTGTCTTGTCTTGTCTTGGGCTAACTTGAAGGAGGCTAATTTCCAGTGGTCTACCTTAAAAAAGGTTAACTTGATCGGGGCTGATTTGAGGGGTGCTGACTTAAAATTCACGTCCTCCAACCAAGCTAACTTGAAGGAGGCTAACTTGAACGGGGCTGATTTGTTAGCGGCTCACTTAAGTGGGGCTGACTTGGGTTGGACTGACTTGAAAGGGGCTAACTTGCAAAATACTAACTTGGAAGGTGCTCATTTAAGAGGGGCTAAGTTGCAGAATGCTGACTTGGAAGGTGCTATAGCTGAATTTAGAGTTTTCTGTACAGTAGGCTAGACGAGGAGCCTAGATTATTTTGTGAGGGCGTGTAGACAGACCTACATAACAGAACAAAATAATCGTAGCGACAACGTATAGACACTGTACAGAAAATTATCAA
>JAJTHC010000128.1 GCA_021299615.1 Vampirovibrionales bacterium | reverse complement strand
GGCGAAACCCACGCCATTATGGGACCCAACGGCTCGGGCAAAAGCACCTTGAGCAAGATTTTGTCAGGGCATCCGAATTTCGAAGTCATTTCAGGCGAGATCTTGTTCTTAGGGCAGAACCTTCTTGAGTTAGAAGCCGACGAACGAGCCAGAGCAGGCGTGTTCTTGGCATTTCAATACCCTGTTGAATTACCTGGGGTCAACAACGCCGACTTCTTGCGTTTGGCGTACAACGCCAAGGAAAAATCCCAAGGGCGTGAAGAACTCGATGCCGTCGCCTTTAAAGACGTGCTAAAAACCAAGTTGCCCATCGTTGAAATGGCGGAAGAATACCTCGATCGTGCCGTCAACGAAGGCTTTAGCGGAGGCGAAAAGAAACGCAATGAAATCCTGCAAATGGCAGTCCTAGAGCCTCGTTTAGCCGTGTTGGATGAAACCGATTCGGGTTTGGATATTGATGCCTTGCGTATCGTGGCAGGGGGCGTCAACCAGTTGATGAATCCGCAAAACGCCATGATCGTTGTCACCCACTATCAACGCTTATTGGACTACATCGTGCCTGATGTCGTACATGTTCTCGCCCACGGACGCATCCTCAAAACGGGGGACAAATCCCTTGCCCTTGAGCTTGAAAGCCGTGGCTACGACTGGTTACTAGAAGAAGCTGGCTTAACAGTTTAGAAAAGGAGGCATTAGAATGTCCGCAATGTGTACGTTAAATCCCCCCGATCTCGATCTAAGCCCTTTTGAAACAGGCATCCAAGACGCCTTTCAAGACTTAGCGACCGATAGCCTCATGCCCTTGCGTCATGCCGCGAAAGCACGCTTTGAAGCCCTCGGCTTGCCCAAGCCACGCCGTCAAGAAGCGTGGAAGTATGTGGATGTGCAAGGTTTAAGCCGTCGAAACTTTAGCCTGCCTCGCCCCAAAGACGTCGAAGAAGCCTTTGTGGAATGGATTTACCCCAAGGCGTGTCGTCTGTCTATGTTTAACGGAAGAATCTACAATCACGGCACTTGCGGTATGGTACAACCCCTCGCAGATGCCGTCATTGCCAATCCTGAACGGCTAGGTCGTTTGACGCACGACGTGCATCAAGCCGATGACGCCTTAAGCTTGCTGAATGTCGCTTTAGCTCTCGAACCCTATAGCTTGCATGTGCCTAAGGATCAAGCCATGAATCAACCGCTTGAAGTGGTGATTCATCACAATAAAGCCTCAAATAGCTTTCCTGCGTTTTACATTGAGCTAGATGAAAACGCCACGGCGGATGTCCTCATCCGCATTAAAGGCGACAAGCACAGCGTCGGAAGCACCTATTTACAGGGCTTAATCCATGTGAGCCAAGCCAAAGGGAGCCGTCTGAATTTGACGGTTTTGAGCAATATCGCTTATGCAGGCTACAATTTCTTCAATACCCAAGCGGTTTTATCCGAAGATGCTCAACTTAAGCTTTTTAGCACCGCTTTAGATGCCGAGCATTTCCGCCACCGCATGGATGTCACCCTCGCTGGCGAACGATCTGATGCCACACTCAACGGCTTGTCGATTCTATCAGGCAAAAACAAAACGCATATGCACCTTCGTTTGACGCATGCCGTGCCGAATTGCACGTCTAGTCAACAGTTCAAAGCAGCCGTCGGCGGTTCTGCCTTGCATGAGTTTGACGGCACGATTTTCGTCTTGAAAGATGCTCAACAAACCGATGCGAAACAGTTGTCTCGTAACTTGTTGTTGTCCGCCAAGGCGAAAGCCTTTGCTCGACCATGGTTGCAGATTGATGCCGACGATGTAAAATGCTCGCATGGAGCGACGGTGGGGCAACTCGATGAAGCCCAGCTCTTTTACTTGCAAAGCCGAGGCATCACGGAAGAGCGTGCCAAAGCCCTTCTCACCCAAGGATTTTGCGACAGCATGTTGAGCGACACGTATTTGGATGCTCATGTCAAACGTTACTTTATGAAGCGTGTGCATTGTGCCTTAGTCGCAGCCACTATTTAAAGGAATAATTCGTCATGACTGTTGCAAATCCATCACCCCTTATTGCGGTTGACTCGTTTGTGGGTGAAAGTCTTACGCCTAACGAAGTCCTCGCCTTGCGTGGAGACTTTCCCATTTTTAAGACGTGCGTCAACGGCAAACCCTTGGTGTATCTCGACAACGGAGCCACCACGCAGAAGCCCCAAGCCATGATTGATCGCATCAGCCGTTTTTACGCCGAAGAAAACGGCACCGTCCGTCGAGGGGTGTATCATCTAGCAGCTCAAGCGACGTCTGCTTTTGATGCCGTGCGTGAGCAAGTCGCCGATTTTCTCAACGCTCCCAATGCGGAAGGCGTTGTTTTTGTGCGTGGTTGCACTGAAGGCATCAATTTAGTGGCGTTTTCTTACGGACGTGAACACCTCAAGGCAGGCGATGAAATCCTCATCACCGAAATGGAACATCATGCGAATTTAGTCCCTTGGCAGGAACTTTCTAAAGATCTCGGCACGGTGCTTAAAATTATTCCCATGAATGATGAAGGCGTGCTGGATTTAGAGGCGTATGCGTCTTTGCTGTCTGACAAAACCAAGTTCGTGAGCCTCATTCATGT
>JAJTHC010000053.1 GCA_021299615.1 Vampirovibrionales bacterium | reverse complement strand
CTTTGGGTCATTTCTTCAAGGAATCGGTGTTGGGGGCAGGCATCTTGGAGCAGGTAGTCGGCGAAGTGCATAAGAACGTCCTCAAAACAATGTTATGCTCTTATTTTACCAAAAACAACCGACTTTCTCTGTACCTTCTGTAGATTTTACCCAAAGCAATAGTGCTAATGGTAATATTGTGTCGGCTTATGGTGGTCAAACAGTACTTAGTCATACAACAGACAGAAGCACTTTCAAGATGAGTGCTGGTCACGATAAAGTCCTCTCTTTCTTAGACGGCAGTAGCAATAGAATGAACATGGCTGGGGGGGATGACGATGTTACCTTAGTACTCGCCAAGCCAAATCGTAAGACAAAAGGTGAAATGACCACTGTTGCAGGTGGTGAAGGGCAAGACAAGGTTACTTTACAATATCCCGTTGAGTATGAAAAAGATCGATTAAAACTAACCGACAAACAAATGGCAGAAAAATACAATCTGAATACGCAAGGCGTAAAAGATTATAAAATCGAAAAAACATTGGATCAAGAGTTAATTTTGACGTGTAAAAACACAGGACATAAGCTGTTCTTCAAAAATGATATTGAAGTCATTGAGTTTGCAAAAGCGAACTACATGGCAGATGAACCTTTTAGAGCAGCAGGTAAAGGTAATAATAAAGAAACCTATACCTATAGAGAGCTTTTAAAAATGGCGAAGCCTGTTGGTTCCGATCCAGATCCAGTAATTCCAGATGATAAAGATGATGGAAAAACGCCAGGTGTTCCTATTCTTCAACCTTCACCAGTCGTTGGTGGCGATAAAGATGATGGAAAAATGCCAGGTATTCCCATTCTTCAACCTTCACCAGTCGTTGGTGGCGATAAAGATGATGGAAAAATGCCAGGTATTCCCATTCTTCAACCTTCACCAGTCGTTGGTGGCGACAAAGATGATGGGAAAACGCCAGGTATTCCCATTCTTCAACCTTCACCAGTCGTTGGTGGCGATAAAGATGATGGGAAAACGCCAGGTATTCCTGTTGATGGATCACAAACAGGTATCCAAGATCAGAAAAAACAAATAATTCTCTTACTCCTTCAATCTCTTTTACAGAGTAATGGACGAGGCGGTACTCAAAATACAGAACAAACCCTATTTTTATTCATGATGATGATTCAACGCTCCAGTTTATCGCAGGTTCTTATTTAGTACACAGGACGGATTCAAAACAGTGCCTATTGTTTTAGGCACTGTTTGACCTATAATCAATATTGGGTCTGGTAAACTTTAGAAAGAATTTTTACTCTATGTGTAGTGTCCGATAGATGAAACAGACTATGAGGCTATTCTAGGATCCTAATGTTTTTTTGTGTGGACGTGTTTGAGACCTACATAACAGAACAAAATAATCGTAGCGACAACGTATAGACAAGTACAGGAAATTATAACTTGGCTATAAGTGTATTGGTAAGCCTACCTTAAAAAGCTAAACAACGACTGTGGTAGAATCCGAGCCATTACCCCTAAGCTCGATTGATTGATTTGTTCTTGAAAACGTAAGTCCGTCACCAACTTCGGCATGTCGACATCTTGAAGGGTACTATACAATTGAGCCGAAGAATCCTGACGGGTTTGCGTACGGTCTTGCGTCGCATTGAGCTGGTTTAACGTCGAACCAATCGTAGCTTGGCTAGAGAGTAAACTATTCATTTGCGTGGTCAATAAATCCAACTGCGTACGAGTGGTGGTGGTATCTGCCGCCGCCAAAGCATTTTTTAGATCAATCATGGTTTTAAAAACGCCTGCGGTGGTGTCGCCAAGCAAGGTGTCGCCTGTCACATTTAAAGTTACGCTCGAGTTTTTCGCTACATCAATTTGTCGCTGAAAACTGCCTGTGGAAGGCGTGCCTGAATAGGTCACCACATCGCCGACTCGAGTGTAAGGTACGCTGTCGGTAGTGGATCCTGCAAACAAGTGAATGTCGCCTAGTTTGAAGTTGCCCAACTGTACCAGTTGATCCGTCAACGAGTTCACTTCTTTAGAAATAGAGAGCATACCGTTTGCCCCCGTGGTGACGTTCGACCCTTGCGTCGCAAGTTCTTTGGCTCGTTGCAAGATTTCCACCATTTGCGTCATGGCAGCATCGGTTGCTTTAAGTTCAGAAACGCCTGTGGCGATGTTTTTAATGTACTGCTCGTCTTCATTCATGCTACGAGTCACACTTAAGAGTTGCGTCAACCCGAGTGGGTCATCGCTCGCACGAATGATTTTACGCCCCAAGGACGCTTGTTCTTGAATCTTGTTCAACCGCACCTGTGATTGTTGTAACCACTGGTTGCTTTGTTGAGACTGGTAGCCTGTGGCGATACGTCCGATGCCTGCCATAATTGGGGATGCTCTCTATACATTAGGGTGTCTCTATAGAGCAGGATGACAAAGCGGGAGGGGTGTTCGCATCCACACAGCGATGTATTTTGTAGAACTCAGATCGCCCTCTGTACAGAAAAACTCAAAGCAACTATAATCTTATTAAATCTAAAAAGATTAAAAGAAATCGTTTTTTCTAGGAGTTAACGCCCTTGTCTTCCAACACACTCAGCCTTTGTATGATTTGCAAAAATGAAGAGGACACGATTGGTCACTTGCTGGATTCTGTTCAAGGTGATCTCTTTGATCAGATTGTGGTGTGTGACACAGGTTCTACAGACAAGACTTTAGACGTATTGAAATCATATAATGTGCAAATAGAACATTTTGACTGGATTGACGACTTTAGTGCGGCTCGTAACTTTTCGTTTTCTAAAGCGACAGGTGACTATATTATGTGGCTAGATGCCGATGATTACATCACACCTCAATACTATCAAGCATTATTAGAACTTAAGAAAAGGATTCATGAGTTTTCAATATGGCTTTTAAAATATGAATATGCCTTTGACGAATACGGCAATTCACAAGCTTCTTTTTTTCGAGAACGCATTGTAAAACGTAGCCTAAATTTGCAGTGGAATGAACCTATTCATGAATACCTTAAAATAGAACATCCCTATACAATGCTTGATATAGAGATTCATCATCACAAAAAAGCAAAGCATACCGAACGCAATATATCCATTTTAGAAAAAATCGTCGAACAAAAACCGCAAGAAGCACGCAACTTCTATTATTTAGGAAAAGAATACTGTGACGCTCAACATATAGAAAAAGGCATTCCGAAGGTACAGAGAAAGTCGGTTGTTTTTGGTAAAATAAGAGCATAACATTGTTTTGAGGACGTTCTTATGCACTTCGCCGACTACCTGCTCCAAGATGCCTGCCCCCAACACCGATTCCTTGAAGAAATGACCCAAAG
>JAJTHC010000243.1 GCA_021299615.1 Vampirovibrionales bacterium | reverse complement strand
TGCTGTTGTTGGGGTTGCTGGGCTTGCATAGGGGGGGACCTCCGATTGATAGCCGTCTTTTTAATTTCCTGTACAGTGTCTATACTTTGTCGCTACGATTATTTTGTTCCGTTATGTAGGTCTTACTACACGCCCTCACAAAATAATCTAGGCTCCTCGTCTAGCCTACTGTTCAGAAAACTCTAAAGACGGCTATATCGAGAAAACAGACTCTCTTTAAGTTATTCGACACGATGCCAGCCCTTCTTCAAGGCACTCCATTTTTTAATGGAGACGTCTATAGAAAAGTTTTGGAAAAGTCTTGTCCCCTCTCCTAATTTTAGGAGAGGGAAGAGAACGTCGTAAGACGTTCGAGGGTGAGGTTAAACCCTAGACTACGTTTGTGGGTTTAACCGCCCCCTAACCCCCTCCTAAAATTAGGAGGGGGGACAGAGCAAGATAGACTTTTATAACTACTTAGGCATGGCTAAGTTAATGCTCTGTAGAAACTTGGTGTCTTTACGCCAGTTTTCTTTCACTTTGACATCCAACTTCAAAAAGACTTGCTCCCCCAAAAGGCGTTCCACCTTCGTGCGAGCCTTTTCACCAATCAGGCGAATCATAGAGCCTTCTTTGCCAATGAGCATGCCTCGTTGGGATTTACGGTTGACGTAAAGCGTCACATAAATGTGAGGCATCTTCTCATGCGTTTCATCGAAGACGTCCACGCCAATCGCGACCGAATGGGGGATTTCATCCTGCGTATTGAGCAAGACTTGCTCACGCACGAGTTCCGCAACCATTTCACGCATCCGTTGATCGGTCAAGGTATCATCTTCATAATACTTCGGGCCTTCAGGCAAGGATTCAAACATCGCTTCCACCAAAACGGCTTTTTGCTTGCCTGTTTTAGCCGACGTATGCAAGCATCGCTTGTAAATGCCTTTTGCCGTCAAAAAGAGTTGTTGATACGCTTTGGTGCGTTCGTCATACAACGCAGGGTTGCCTGTAAGTCGGTCGACCTTGTTTAAAATCAAGTAAACAGGGCGTTTGCTCCGAACCGCTTGCTCGACGATCCACGCATCGCCTTTACCGGGGGCAGACGTAATATCCATAACACAAAACAAGACATCGGCTTCTTTTAAGGCGGCATAGCCTTCTTTCACTAAAAACGTGCCGAGTTCATCAATGGGTTTTGAAAAGCCGGGGGTATCCAAAATCACGAGCTGAGCATCCGCACGAGTGACGACCCCTCGAATACGGTGGCGAGTCGTTTGCATCACGGGGGAGCAAATGGCGAGTTTTTCGCCGATGAGTTGGTTGAGCAGGGTGGATTTACCCACATTGGGTCGTCCTAAAAGAGCCACAAAGCCTGAACGAAAGCCGTCAGGCGTTTCGAGTAGGGAAGGCGACGTGGAGAGTTCATAATCACTGACATCTTCGTCAAAATCGGGAATATCAAAGACCACGGGGGCATCAAGCGTTTGGGAGATCATCATGCGTTAGCATACCTTATGTGTTTACACACGGAACCTAAAAAAATCGTGTGTCTTTTATATTACGATACTAGCAAAAGAATAGAATGCAAGTGCTTTAGAAAGATTTAGGGACTTCACCCAAAAGTCACCCTGTTTCTGTTAGACTCTTGAAGTCATCGTTTTGTGAAACTAATTGTGCTTAATGAATCTCTTATCTCATCTTAAATACTGGACATATATACCTGTTGAGAAAAATGGTGACATTCGTCGTTTATATGTACCTACGGATACAAGGTTTTTACCTGAAGATATAGAGCTAATGAAACGAGGTAAAGCTCCTATAGAAAGACCTTTACAAGTACATCATATGGGAAAAAGCGATAAAAACTTTGCACTTCTTTCTCCTTGCCTTCATCAAGGTCAGGAACCGATACTTTGTGAATCTTTTAAGGCGAAGAATCCTAATTATAAAGGTAAGTCACCTTACAGAATTTTACACAGTTGCCCCCCTATTAAAGAAGAACGTTTAGAACAACTAAATAGTTTTCTAAACGTTGAGCTTGAAAAGATAATACTTGATTTGAAACCGATACTGTTTGAGTTAAAAAAGGAGCTTTGGGGATTTGTTCCTTCCGCAAAAATTGACGCTCCTCTAAAACGACTGGAAATTTGCCGAGACAAATTGGATGCTCACCAAGAACCCTCCAAAGCCAAACATGACGTCGAGTTCGACGAATGGAAAGTAGTTATTTGGCAATTTTATGCTACCTGCTTGGAAGCAAAAGTCAAAAAGCATAACCCCCTTCACCCAAATAAGACTCTATCGTCGATCACTTTATAGAAGCCCCCTTCAAATAATGGGATTATGTTTTTGATCCCAAAACCCTTTTTTCTGGTGTTGTAAGAAAATTGGCTCCAAGCGAATTTAGAAAACTTTAGGGGCTGTTTTCAGATAGTTTAAAATGTTTGTTTTTGTTAATACCAATTAAACGATTAAATAGCGTCTGGCGTCTTCGTTGTGGCTCGGGTTCTCGATGTGCTTATGGTCGTTTAAATGGTATTAGGTTCCATTTGCATAAACCACGTTGCCCACCAAAAATAGTTCGGGGGGATGATATTCCACAGACATCCATACAACGCTTGCCCACAACGATGGCGAAAAGCCTTCCCCCCCCACCAGGCTGGGCGTCGTCACACCGCCAATCAGTTGAGGCGTCATGGTTAAATGTAATTCATCTACCGCTTGAGCTTGCAAAAAAAAGTCGAAGAGCTGTCCCCCACCTTCTAACATCCATACGGCGTTGGGGGCATTTTTTAGAAAGGGATCTACCACGGCTTTAATCGCTTGCAATTTCTGGCGTGGGGTATGGGAAGCATTCAATAGAATGGGATGCAAAAAGGCGAGAATTTCGCAAGGAAGATCCGCTGGGGGCGGATTCGTCGATGCCACAAAAAACGGTGACCAATCCGCTTGATGCGTCTGCCATTCTACAAAGCAGGGTGCAAGCCAATCCAAGCTCCAAGACTGTGTAAACATCACTGGCACAGGTGGGGCTAGGCAAGGATCTGCTTGATGCGTCAATCCACGGCGGACACTGGCCCATGCCCGAAAGGTGGATGCTCCAAAACATAGGACATCTGCAGAATCTCGCAGGCGAAAGAGGCGGTTAAGATCAGCAGGGGTACCGAGCTTCACCCAAGCATCAGGGGCATCGGGGGAGACTGGGGCGGTGATTTTACCGTCCACTGAACTGGCAAAACAGGCGACGCATTGGTGAAAAAGGGTGCTTGTCATGGGTGGCTACTTTCAGGTCTTGATACCAATTCGAAGATTACAAATACTAAAAACGATTTTAACATAAAAACTAGGACGGATTGGCGGTATATTTTTTGTGCGGGCGTGTAGATAGACGTACATAACCGAACAAAAAAATCGTAGCGACAACGAAGACGCCAGACGCTATTTAATCGTTTAAATGGTATAAGGAGGAAACACGCTCACATTGCCCCCACTGACCATGCAAATCACAAGGCGTTCAGGCGTCGGCTTCCACGCATCAATGTGCATCGCCATAAACAACGGTGCCCCCGAAGGCCCTTCCACCCGATCGCCCAAGTGACGAAAGGTCTCCTTCATGCCCCACGCCATTTGCTCGTCGTTCATTTTCGCAGGAATGACATTCAAGGCGTTGAAAATGGCGAGATTGCCTTCCGCAGGCGTTTTAACCCGAACGGCATCCCCGTATTTGGTGGACATATTTTGAAGTCGCAAGCCCACGAACTTTAGGTCGATCGACTTAAAGCGAGCATCCCACGCCGCCGCCATAGCGAGTGCCGTTGCCGTGCCTGCGAGCAAGCCTCCTCCGCCAATGGGAGAAATCAGCACGACTTCTTTAATCGCAGGGTTTTTCGCCAAAATCGGCGTGAGTTGACGATACAATTCCAAGCCAATCGTGCCTTGACCCGCCACCACCCACGGATTGCTATACGGGTCCAAATAATAGCCTTCACCGCCCAAGCTCTGCTCAATTGCCCACGCACGGGCTTCGTCGAAAGTGTCGCCGATGTACAGCACGCTGGCATCGACGCCTCGGTGACGCACGGCAAGAATCTTACTATTGATATTCTTAAGCTTGAGTTCAGACGTATTATTCGGCACCACAATCTGCACCGATTTGGGACGCAACAATTCCGCTGCCTTCAGAATCCCCATGGCGTGATTGCCCGTCGAAACCGCAATAAACTGCGTTTCACCATAAGATTGCATGGCACGTCGCATGCCACAAAACGCCCCACGCATTTTGTAGGCTTTGATGATGGTTTGATCTTCACGCTTAAAGTACAAATTCGGCATCAATGGGCTGGCTTCTAAGGCGGTCACGGCATTAGACAGCACAGCGGTGCCGATTTCTTTTGGACGCAGACTCAAGCTTTTGCGGAAGGGATGCATGAGCCGTTCGGCTTCTAAAATGCTGGTGTAAAGGTGAAGCAGGGGAATATACGTTTCCACAGGCAGGCCTTCAGGCACGCTGGGTAGGATTATCCGCCCGTTCGGAGCGACTTGCGGGGGCATCATGCCGTTAAGGGCTTCCGTCGGGAAAAGTTGTTGCGACATCCCAAGGGCATCCCTGTAGCGGGGAGGCGTCTTTTCATTTTGAGGCGATGTGGGAAGCACGTGTTTCATCCTTTAAAAGCATTTGTCTTTATAAGCATAAACGCATTTTGAATTAAAAACAATGCGTGCGTTACAATTTTAGCTCAAAATAAAGCATTTCATTCCCTTCATTGGCATCTGGGTGATACGGCAAAATGGGTTGAAACTTTAATTTTCTGTAGAAATTATTCAAACCTAAACGATCATCCGTATCGAGCCAAACGGCATCATAGATCTGTTCTGAACGAATGGCTTGAATCACCGTATCCATTAAATACCGACCGTAACCCTTACCCTGCGTTGAAGGCAAGACATACAAGCGTTTAATTTCCGCCTTACCTGCTTGAAAGGGGTGATACGCCACGCATCCGACAGGCGTTTCGTCTTCAAAAAGCACCAGCACATCGGCATGAGGCTTTTGGACGTACTTGTCGATTTCTTCAACAAAAGACCCTGTGTAAAAGTTGGGTGAAAGACCAAACTGCATTTCTAAATGATCTTTGAAGGAGATAAATAAGGTATCGACGACAGGCAGTAGCTCTGGTGATGTTTTAAGTGATTTGAGTTCTGTTTTAGATGTTTGAAGAGACATTGTATTTTCCTCTAGGATTATGAAGGAATAGACGTCTATTATAAATCAAAAACAAGAACTGTGGCTTCTGATAAAAGCACATTGGGTTAAAGAGTTGTACGCTTCATATAGCGAAGTTTAGAATTTTCTGTACAGTGTCTCTTCGTTGTCGCTACGATTCTCGATGTGCTTATGGTCGTCTTTGTAAACTTCACACATCTGCGAGTCTAGGCTCCTAGAATAGCCTACTGTACAGAAAATTCTAAAATGGCTATAACAATAATGCGGACGCTTTTAAAAACAGACGTCAACGCAAAAATGCGAGGCTTCCTAGCGGACGTCGTGCAATGGAGTGATGCGACGAGGTGGGGACAAGAACCTTCTTATTCACGAAGTGAGTAAGGGATGGGGTCTTTTGGCAACGCAAAAGACCCCAAGAACAACCAGCTTTAAAAAAATGTACAAGTATTTTTGATTTTAGCTATATAAGAAAGAAACCTTATGTAGCCTTAGGCCTTTCGAAGTTCAGGAGGGGCTTGGTATGTATTCTCATCTATTTTTTTGAATTTTAAAGGCCTCGTTACAATTCGTTCTTCTCCATTAGGACCACGCCCCAACTCATCAGGGTGCCATTCTGGATCTTTTCCACCATTAGCTTGTTTATCTTCTTCGTACTCTTTAAATGCACGTTCCCTAAGCTGTGATATAGTTTCTGTTTCATTAGGGGTATTAGGGGTATTAGGGGCGTTAGGTGTTTCATCACCAGTAGATTGCTTCCCATCCTGAAGATCCTTAATCGCTTGTTGTTGTTCAGGACTTAAGCTAGCTAGAACGCGTTCTAATTCAGATTGAGGGAGGGTAACTGTAGTTTCGTGAGATTTACCCTCTTTTGTTTCGGCAAATGTGATCGTGATCCTGTTGCCCTCTTCGGTAAAAGCGGTTACTTGACTTTCAGGAGGGAGATTCAAAGTACCGCCAACTCCAAGTTCAATTTCCGTTCTACTTGCAGGTGTCGTGTCGGATGAGTTCGGAATTTGAGGCGGTGTTGTAAATTGCGTATTGTCAGTTTTGCCAAATCTAGATTCATTAAACAAATCCTTCGCATTTGAAGGCTTCCGGAAAGAAGTTATTTCGGGCTTCTCATTTAAAAGCCGACTAGAAAAAGTCGTTGGAGGCTTTGCTCCCCAGTCCCCATTACCATTAGATGATGGAGAAGGTTTAGGAG
>JAJTHC010000198.1 GCA_021299615.1 Vampirovibrionales bacterium | reverse complement strand
GCCAAGTTCCCTGCCAACACCGCAGGAGGCATCGACGTCGTGTAGATAAACCCTCGAGCCTGATTGATGAGCGTTTGCCTCACGATGTCTGAACATCCCACATACGCCCCAAAACCGCCGAGTGCTTTAGAAAACGTCCCCATGTGAATATCCACATGAAAGGGCATTTCCGCTTCTTCTACCAACCCACTACGACGGGCTTTGCCGTAAACGCCCGCCGCATGCGCTTCATCCACATAGGTAAAGGCACCGTAACGAGACGCCAGCTCGCACCATGTGGCTAAATCGAGGGCGTCGCCATCCATAGAAAAGAGCGTGTCGCTAATGAGGCAAATCGGCGAATGAGGATCAGTGGCACGGATCTTTTTCAAGCGGGCTTCTAAATCGGCGTAATCCAAGTGGCGGTAACGTTGCCAGCTCGCCCCTTCGGAAGCGGCTAAACGGCATCCGTCGACGAGGCTAGCATGATTGAGCTTGTCGCTTAAGATGGTTCCGTGACGGCACAAGGCGTGAATCACGCTAAGGTTAGCTTGAAAGCCACTGCTAAACACAAGGCTGGCTTCCGTCTGCTTCCATTGAGCCACCGCCGTTTCAAGGGCATCATGCAAGGGATGCTGACCGCTCACCAAGCGAGAGGAATTGATGCCTGTGCCGTAGGTTTCAATGGCTTCTTGGCTTGCCTGTTTTAAATCGGGATGCTGGCTCAAATACAAGTAATCGTTGCTTGAAAAGTGATGCAATAGTTTGCCATTCGCATCTTTGACAAGAAAGGGCATAGTCGTCGGGCTTAGCGTATGGAGCCGTCGTAAAGCGTGATGCGTTTGAGCTTCCGCCAAAGCAGGGGCGAGAAGGGCATCTAAACGGGGTTCTTTAGATTTCTTTACGGTGGGCTTCGATGCGTTCGTCATTGATTTTGGGGTATTCATCGCCAATAGGTTCCATGCGGTTTAAGGGCCAAAAACGGAAATTGGCTCGACCAATAATACGACTCATGGGCAAAGGACCCCAAAAACGGCTGTCGTGGCTGTTATTTCGGTTGTCGCCCATCATAAAGACGTGACCTTCGGGAATGACAATTGCCTTGTTGCAAATCGGCATTCTTACAAAAGGTGGATACAACGTACAGCTTCCAGCAGGTTCATCGACGTAGGGTTCATCCAGCAAAACGCCGTTGACAAAAACCCCGATATTCGGCACAACTTGCACGGTATCCCCAGGTAAAGCAATGAGTCGTTTGATAAACGCCATATCCACTTCGTCGGCGGAAGGCAAGGCATCGTAAACATCGATGCGGTTTAAGCCTTCATTCACAGGGGCTAAATAGCCACTCAAGCCCGTGATGCGTAAGTATTGCGAAAAGGCATCGTTTTTAATGTTCACCGTTGGCGGTACAAAAACCAAGATTTCTCCACGGTGATAGGGTAAATGTAGCCACGAACTAGGTTTTTCGACCAAGACCCGATCGCTGATTTGAATGGTCGGCTCCATACTGCCTGACGGAATCAGGCGAGGTTCCGCAATGCCTTGACGTACACCAATGAGCAGAATGTTGAACATCAAGAAGAACTGAAAGACTTCTTTGCTCCAGTAAAAGAGCAGTCGCTTGGGCTTTTGGGCTTGAAGAATATCCAACGTAGCGGTTAAAGACGCTACTGAAAACGCTTTTTCAGGGATGCCCAACATAACACCCCATTCAGGATATAACTCATTCAAGGCAGGCAACCAATGGATCCAGTCGATGCGTTTGGCTTGGGCTTCTTGAGCAATTTGGCTTGCTTTGGCATAGAGCGGTGATTTTTCGAGAAAGTCGCTCAACTGCTGGCGTTCTTCAGGCACATCCATAAAAAAGGTATTGAAAAACAGACGTTTGCTGAGTTGTTTAGCACGTTCTAAGGCACGTTGATGCCAAGGGTGTCGAAGTGGAAGCGTCTTCTTTTTTTTGATTTCAATAAGCGACAAGCCCTTCTTCGCAGGATCCTTCACCCCGAGTTGTTCCCACCACGCATTGGCTTGCGAAAAGCTGTCCGCCGTGCGAAGGGTTGCCATAATCCACAGATCGTCTTGCATGGGTGTGTTTAAGCCCATGCTTAAACGCAGGGCGTGTTGCATGGCGTAAGTCAGGTCGTCCTGCAGGGGCAGGGACGTTTCTAATGATGCTTCGGGGGTGTTTGAATCTGTCATGCCACCATCATACTAAAAACATGAAAAAAGACTAGAATTTTAAAGTTGACGTATTTTCAAAAATCAAACAGTGGTTTTGTCCCCCCTCCTAATTTTAGGAGGGGGTTAGGGGGCGGTTAAACTCACCAACGAAGTCTAAGGTTTAACCTCACCCTCGAACGTCTAACGACGTTCTCTTCCCTCTCCTAAAATTAGGAGAGGGTATACGGAAAGTCTAAACCGTATACGTAAAGCCATCACGCTCCATCCGATCAAACACTTCGTTGAGCTGTTCTTCAGGCAACACCAACGACAAACGAATAAAGCCTTCCCCATTCGGACCAAACGCCGTACCAGGGACGACCACAATGCCTGAGGTCTTCAACAAGTCTTGCGAAAATTGCTCGCAAGAGCTATACCGCTTGGGAATCGGCACCCATAAATAAAACGTCGCCTTCGGTGGATTCATCTCTTCCACAGGCCAACCGAGTCGTTTTAAGCCCTTGAGCGTGACGTCTTGGCTGTGGGCATACACATGAGCCACTTCTTCAATATAGGTTTGAATTTCAGGACTCGTAATCGCAAAGGTGCCTGCTTTTTGCATGCCTTTGAAGATGCCACTGTCCATCGTGGATTTCACCAACGCCACGAGATCCACGGCATCTTGATTGCCCACCGCAAAGCCCAAACGCCAGCCTGTTAGGCTATACGGCTTGGAAAGGCTATGAAACTCAATCGCACATTCCATGGCACCTTCGGCTTCTAAAATCGAATGCGGACGAGCATCAGGGCTAAAATACATGTCGGCATAGGCGTTGTCTGAAATCGCCAAAATGCCGTGCTGGCGAGCAAAATCAACCGTGTGTTGCAAGTAAGACAACGGCGCCACCGCCCCAATCGGATTCGACGGATAGTTCACCACCACCGCCTTCACCTTCTTCGGGTCAATGCCCTTACTGATGATTTCGTCTTGCCAAACGTCATTCAAGTTCGGTAGGTACTTGTTTTCAGGATTTAATCGAATGGAAACGGCTTTACCGCCAGCCCCTTCAATGGCATCCACATAGCTGGCGTAACCAGGGTCAGGCACGAGAATGATTTCCTTGTCGGCATCCGCCAAATAGGGCGTAATCAGCCCACGAAAAACGTTGCCCAAGCCTTCTTTTGAGCCGATCAAGGCACAGGTTTCTTTTTCGGCATCAAGCTCTACGCCAAAGCGTTGCTTCATGCGAGCCGCACACGCCTTGCGGAAGCTCAATTCCCCACGAGTCGTGGAATAGGTGTCGTTATCTTTTTCAGAAAGGCTGGCAATTAGCACGTCTTTAATGGCTTGCGGAGCTGGTAGCGTGGGGGCTCCGATGCTTAGCTTTAAAGGGGGGCATCCCTTGGCGTTGAGTTCGGGGGTGAGATCCGCCACTTGTTTGGCGATGCGAAACATGATGTATTCTTGGCGATTTTGCCAAATTTCGCTGTACAGGGATTTAACGTCAACGGCGGTTTGCGAGCTTGTCATAGGGGAGCATCCTTCTTCATCAGGGTTTTCGCTATTATAGCATGAAAAGAAGAAGAACGATATGGATTTTGAGCATCTGTTTTCATCAGAAAAATCTAAACTTGGCTATACCAAAACACTAAAGAAAACAAAAAAACCGCCTTAAAAGACGGTGTTTTTGTTTAGTAAAAAGAAGCAACTACTTCTTTTTTGCCAAAACTTTTTTTGCAGTTTTAGTAGTGTTTCCAGCTACTAAATCTTTGAATTTTTTACCAGCCGTGAAAGCAGGTACTTTTTTCGCAGCAATTTTGATTTCAGCACCTGTTTGAGGGTTGCGACCTGTGCGTTCTGCACGCTCACGAGGTTCAAACGTACCAAAACCAACTAAAGTTACTTTGTTGTCTTGAGCAACAGAAGATTCAATCGATTCCAAGATAGCAGCCAAAATTTCAGAAACTTGCTTTTGTGAAGCGTTCGTTTTCTTGGATACGGATTGTACGAGTTCTTCTTTATTTACCATGGTAAATCTCCTAAATAATCACGAAAAGGGTTACATAAAAATGTGGTTTCCCACAAGAATCATAAGACGACCCCTGAACAGTTGAGTATTTAGGGGCTATACGCCTATTATACACATGTTTTACTATTTTTGGCATGTTTTTTCTTAATTTTCTTCACTTTTTTTATTTTTTTCCACCCAATTGAGGATATTTCGCTGTTTTGAACGTGCAATAGCTAAACTTCCTGCAGGAACAATGTCTGTAATTGTACTACTAGCCGCAACGGCAGATCCCTTTTCTATTGTTACGGGTGCAATTAAAACGCTATTCGCACCAATCGTGGCATGATTACCAATCGTTGTTTTGGATTTTTCACCTGTGTAAGGATTGAAGTTTGCCGTAATTGTACCTGCACCAATGTTGACATCAGAACCGACTGACGCATCCCCGACATAAGACAGGTGGGAGACAAAGGTATTTTCCCCGATGCTCGCATTTTTAGTTTCTACAAAGTTGCCAATCTTCACATTTCGAGCAATCACGGAACCAGGACGCAAATGAGCAAATGGTCCTATAAAACAATGTTCCCCTACCACCGCATCTTCCAAAAAGCTATGACGCACTTCGGTATTTTCACCAATAACGGTATGCCCCATAAGCGTACTAAATGGTAAGATTTTCGCCCCTGCCTTAATCACCACACCTTTAGCGATAAAGCAGTATGGAAAAATTTCCACACCTTCTTCGATTTCGGCTCCTTCTTCTACAACCGCCCCTTTATGAATGGTGGCATGTGGGTAAATAGACATCAGTACATCACAAAGATTCATCATTAGTAGCATCTCCTTCGCTATTAAGTAAGGCTTTTTTTATAATCATTTTTTCCTTAACGTTACATATGCCTCGCTTGTCTGCATTCGCAACAAAGTCAATTAAGTATTGAATAGCAGGGTTCTTTGTCGCATTTGATTCATCCGCTTTCTGTAGCCTTTCTTTTAAAGAACCTTTTTCATAGAATAAACACTTGTATGCTCTTTTAATAGCCGTACGAGTTTCAGCATCAAAGCCATTACGACGCAAACCTACCACGTTAATCCCATTGATTTGAGCATCTTCCGCCCCAAAAATAAGCGAATACGGCGGAATGTTCTTTCGAATACCTGAACAACCGCCAATCATGGCATAACTGGCGATATGCACCCCTTGATGACACGCCACTAATCCGCCGATGACAATGTAATCATCCATCACCACATGCCCTGCGATCTGTGCGGCATTGGCGACCGTATTGTGATTACCGATTCTACAATTATGCCCGATATGGGAGTATGCCATAATATAGTTGTGATCCCCAATAGTTGTCGCCAACCCTTCGCCTGTGGCACGATGCAAGCTTGAAAATTCCCTAAACGTATTGTAATCGCCAATACGAAGAAAGGACGTTTCGCCCTTGTATTTGGCATCCTGCGGATCGCCCCCTAGCACGACATTGCTATGCACGACATTGCCTTTGCCCAGTGTGGTATGGGTCACCAAGCTGGCGTGATGATGTAAAACACAACCTTCACCCACTTCACAATAAGGACCAATAAAGCAATAGGCTCCTATTTCCGCTGTGGGATGCACGGTTGCGGTTTCATCAATAAATGCGGTGGGATGAATTAACGGCGTTGGTGTATGAGTCGTCATAATGAATGTCCTTATTTTTATCTTTATAGTCAATTTTATAATTTCCTGAACTTGTCTCTTCGTTGTCGCTCGGGTTCTCGATGTGCTTATGTACGTCTCTGTAAACTTCACAAACCTGCGAGTCTAGGCTCCTAGAATAGCCTACTGTACAGAAAACTCTAAACTTGACTATATAAGCGATTATTTGTTTAGTTTAAGTATACTTCAAAAATAGTCACATATAGCCACTTTTAAAAGCGACTATTGAATTTCGATATACCTTAAAATTGCATGATTCGCTTTGGGGAAAGGTAAGGCTCTCATCTCTTCCAAGCTTGCCCACTTAAAGGCTTGAGCCGCCTTGAGTTCCAGTGCATCCAACGGACTTACTATCTCCGTATGATACACATGAAGCGTGACCTTTAAATGCGTGTACACATGATCGATTGACAAGGCATGCCGACCCACGTTGACATCCACGTTTAGCTCTTCCTTGAGTTCTCGAACGACGGTGGCTTCAAGGGATTCATCCGCTTCTTGCTTACCCCCAGGGAACTCCCACAAACTAGCGAGCAAGCCTGTTTCGGGGCGTTTTTGAATGAAATACAGCCCATCGGCATTTTGAATCAACGCCACGCCAATATGCTTATGAGGCACCGCTTTCGCTGGCGTCTTCACAGGCAACGCCTCCACCCGTCCCGCCTTAAAGGCTTGGCACAGTTCATGCACAGGGCAGAGCAAGCACTTGGTGAGCTTCGGCGTGCAGAGCGTCGCCCCCAATTCCATAATCGCTTGATTGAACACATAGGGATTTTCGCTTGTGTCGAGCAGTTCGCTAATCCACGCCCAATGCTTTTTTTCTGTCGCAGGCTGATTGATCGGGGCGTCATCATTCAAAAGCCGAGCCAAAATACGCTTGACGTTGCCGTCCAACAACGGGATGCGTTTGCCGTAGGCAAAGCTTAGAATGGCTCCAGCGGTGTAGCGTCCCACGCCGTTAAGGCTTAAAATGTCTTCTAAGGTATCAGGCACGACACCGCCGAAATCACGCACCACGACTTGTGCCGCTTGATGCAGGTTTTTCGCTCGTGAATAATAGCCCAAGCCTTCCCACAATTTTAGCGCCTCTTCTAAAGACGCCTTCGCTAAGTCTTCCACCGTCGGGAAACGAGTCAAAAACCGCTCATAATAGGGAATCACCGTGACCACTTGCGTTTGTTGCAACATAATTTCAGACACCCAAATGGCGTAAGCGTCTTGCGTTCTTCGCCACGGCAGATCACGAGCCTGTTGAAGATACCACGCTTCTAAGGCATTAGCAAACGCCGCTTTTAGACGTTCTAGGGCAGGCAAAAGATCTTCTTTGGTGGCAGGCATTAGCCGTGTGACTCTACGGTTGACTTTTCTATGGATTCTTCTACAGCGTCTACAGGTGCCTTAAAGAAGGGGAGCAAATCTTTCGCGATGATTCGGGTGGAACGCTTGCCTGTTAGGTAATTCACCCACCAGTTAAAGGTCACCACGACTCGGTTGTCATGTTCAACCAAGAACATCACATGCACAACCAACCACAAGAACCACGCCATAAAACCGTCAAATTCTAAGCCTTTGACGCTGGCAACCGCTTTATTATTGCCAATAATCGCCATGCTACCCTTGTCTTCGTAAAGGAATTCAGGCACTTCATAGCCATGCACCTTGGCTTTAAGGACTTTCGCCACATGAAGCCCCGCTTGCGTCGCCGCAGGAGCCACCCCTGGTATGGGATTACCAGCCGTGGTGCCATGCACTTGGTGAGCCAAATCCCCAACTACATAGACATTGTCGTATTTTTCAGTCGAGAACTCAGGCGTGACGATGACTCGACCCATGCGGTCGCTTTCTGCCCCTGTTTTTTCAGCAATCAACTTGCCTAAAGGAGACGCCCCGACGCCTGCTCCCCATAAAACGGTGTAGGTATCGACATGACGTAGGTTGCCGTCACGATCTTTCAACACGGCGTGCGTATCAGAAAGTTCAGTCACCATGGTTTTGGTCAACACTTCAATGTTCAAGGATTCCAACGCTTCTTGAGCGGAAGCGGATAAAGGTTCAGAAAAAACAGGCAAGACACGATCCAGCCCTTC
Source organism: Vampirovibrionales bacterium (assembly GCA_021299615.1). Lineage (GTDB taxonomy): Bacteria > Cyanobacteriota > Vampirovibrionia > Vampirovibrionales > JAJTHC01 > JAJTHC01. The sequence continues at coordinate 732 of JAJTHC010000198.1, read as the reverse complement.
CACCAACATGATTTTAAAGTCGTTTAGATTTGCTCGTCTGAACTGCCCTTTTAAGGTACGTTGCACCAGTTCGGCAACCGAACCCGCCAATTCAACCCCTGTGGGGCCTCCGCCGACGACGACAAAGGTTAAATACGCTTGACGCAAGGCAGGATCATCCGTACGTTCTGCCATTTCGAAGGCTTTTAAGATTTTTTCACGAATGCCTAAAGCGTCATCGACGCTTTTTAAACCTGGTGCAAAGGCGGCCCATTCATTTCTGCCAAAATAGTGATGCAAGCTCCCTGTGGCAATCACAAGGCTGTCATAAGTCAACTGACCATCCGTCAATTCAAGCGTTTGAGCATCGACATCAAAGCCTTTGACTTCTGCCATTAAGACTTCCGTATTTTGTTGCTTACGCAAGACATAGCGAAAGGGGGATGCAACATCCGAAGGCGACAACATGCCTGTTGCCACTTGATACAAAAGCGGTTGAAAGAGGTGGTGATTGCGTCTGTCCACCAAGGTGACTTTAATTTTAGGATCGTTAGCCAGAGATTTTACACAGTTTAGCCCAGCGAATCCGCCCCCGACTACCACGACGTGATGACGAGAATCCGTGTTTTGAGGGTCTTGCGTATAAGTTGTAGTCATTGAATAGGGATGCTCCTTGCCACTAATTTTAAAAGAACTAAAAAAGAGTTTAGCACGAACAAAAAAGGAAAGAGAAGCTTCTTTTTATTTTTTGCT
>JAJTHC010000129.1 GCA_021299615.1 Vampirovibrionales bacterium | reverse complement strand
GATTTTAAATAACTATTAGCAAGTGTCATCTCGAAGAGCAAGTTTCTTTTAAGTTCTTCGTTTCCCACTTGTGGGTAATTCGTTCCTGTTCTCTGTGAGTTTAGAACGCTAGAATGCTGGGGGGGGGGGCAAGATGTAGTGAAGGAATGGACATAAAATGAACTCCATTAAGGGTTTTGGGTAATAAATAAGCAAGCTTGTTGAAGGCTTACTTCTGTATAAACCTTCCTCAATTTAAAAAGATGCTAGAGAAAAATTAAAAAACTACAATTAAGCAGGAGGCTCCAATGCCACAATCGAGAAAGGTATCGGGGGACATATCTTCGCCTCATGGGTTGCAAAATATCTTTTATTGTACCACGATTTTTCGTGGGAGGACGAAATATAGGCATCCGTTTAAGATGAGCAAGACACGCAAATCGCTTTCGCCGATTCAGGGGGAACTTTCGCCCAGTCGTGGGCATGATGAGCGTCTTCAAACGGCGTTTGAAGGCGCGTAAAACCTTCGGCAAAGGCATCGAAGCGATTAGCTTCGGCGTCTTCAATCAAGGCTTGGGCGATATGATTCCGCAACACAATCGTGGGATTCACCTGCGTTTGAGAGGCTCCGCTTAATTGCTTGTTTTCTAAGTACGGTGCGTAAATCTCATGCAACCACCACGCCGCTTCGGAAGATTCTATCCCCATCGCGAGGCGTTCAATATCCGCCACATGGGGAGTCTCTTCATTTTTAAAGGCGGTTTCCCACGCAGGTAAAGCGGTGAAAAATCGTGTATAATCGAGCGTATTTTGATGCAAGTACGCCAGCAAGCTTTTCAAGACTTCCCCAAACTCAATATCAGGAATGAGCTTGCGGTCTTCCATACGAAGCTTTTGGCGATACACCGCTAAAAAGCTGGTATTAAACGCATCTTGAAAGGTGCCTTCTACCGATTCTTTCAAGGCTTCGTAATCCTCATCGTTGCCGACAAACGCTTCGCAGGCTTCGAGCAAACGGCTGTAGTTCCACAAGCCAATCGCTGGCTGATTTTTATAGGCATAACGCCCGCCGTGATCGCTGTGATTGCAGATATGTCCCATGTCAAAGGCATCTAAGAAGCCGTAAGGCCCGTAATCAAGGGTCATCCCAAGCAGCGAGATATTGTCCGAGTTCAAGACCCCATGACAAAAGCCCACGCCTTGCCATTGAGCCATCGTCACCGCATTTAGGATGGCGGAAATCGTTAAAACGGCTTGCAACTGCTGAACAGGCGAAAAATCGACCGCATCTGTTTTGAAAAACGTACGGAAAAGATAGGCGATATAAGGTGTTAGGCGTTCGGCGTATCCGTGACGCCCCCAATACTCCAAATGCCCCAAACGCAAGAAGGACGGGGCGACTCGCAAGACCATGGCGGCACTTTCTCGTGTTTCTCGATACACAGGCGTTTGAGCGTCATGCACCAAAGCCACGGCTCGTGTGCTGGGGATGCCGAGTTGAAACACCGCTTCAGATGCCAAGTATTCACGCACCGAAGATCGCAAGACGGCTTTGCCGTCGCCACTGCGAGAGTACGGCGTGATGCCTGATCCCTTCAACTGTAGTTCAACGTTTGTGGGCTTTTCAAAGAAATCAAAGGCGCCGAATGCCCATTCGCTATTGCCTTGTTCCTTTTTTCGGTGGATGAAATCGCTCACCAAGTCTTGAAAGGCTTGCGGAAAAAACTGTGAAATTGGCACATTTTCATCGGTTGCGACAATCGCAGCCCTGCCGTCGCCGAGTTGTGGGTTGAAGTAGCCGAATTGATGCCCTGCGTACAAGGTGGCAATCGCTTCTTCAACGCCGTAGCCTGTTTTTACGCCTTTATAGAATGTCAAACGATCCGTTGAAGACATGGCTTTGAGTTGAGGCAAGGCATTGAGCAAGTCCACATTTTCATGCACCTGTTGCGCTTGAGGCAAGTCTTCTATAGCTACAGTGTGAAAGGCCAAGGGTTCCGTATTAAAATAAAATTCAGGAGAAGTCCACATCTTGTGTTTGCCTCTTTATAAAAATGGCGGAGAAGGAGAGATTCGAACTCTCGGTAGAGTCACCCCTACACAGTCTTTCCAGGACTGCACCATAGACCACTCGGACACTTCTCCATGCCATAGGTCTAGTGTAAGTCAAAGATAAACGCAGGTCAATCTTATATAGAAAGCTCTGCAAAAGTCTATTTTGTCTTGTATAGCCAAGTTTAGAGTTTTCTGTACTTAGGATATTCTAGGAGCCTAGACTCGCAGATGTGTGAGGTGTACAGAGACGACCATAAGCACATCGAGAACCCGAGCGACAACGAAGACGCCAGACGCTATTTAATCGTTTAATTGGTATTAAACTTGAGGTAAATACTTCCAAACTGTGCTTTCGCAAAACCGCCTCCATATCCATGGGGGTGGTTTTCATGCTACACTAGAGCCATCCCCCAAGCCACGGAGTCTTGTGCATGAACGCCCTCATTTTCGACAGCCACTGCCACCTCGACTACATTGAAGCAGGCATCATGGG
>JAJTHC010000233.1 GCA_021299615.1 Vampirovibrionales bacterium | reverse complement strand
GAATGTTGGGTTAGCACCTCGTCAAGCGGGTAGTGTTGCCTTGCATATTCCTACGAAAACCCTTGGTTTCCGTGATGGCGACAACATCGGCGTCGGTTATGCTGTGACGACATTCAGCGACAGCTTCACAACCGATGGACGTGATCGTATTGCTCAAGTAGTAGAAACCTACTACAACTTCCGCTTGAACGATCGTGTTAGCATCATTCCTAGCCTTCAAGCAGGCATTACGCCTTTTGGACGCTCTGATCAAGACTTGTTCTACGCTGGCGGACTTCGCACCAGCATCAAGTTCTAAGCTATTCTATAGCTAAAGCTAACGAAACGCCCTTTGCTCAACGAGCAGAGGGCGTTTTTATGCTATAAATATCTATTTCTTGTCCCCCCTCCTAATTTTAGGAGGGCAAACACTTTTATCATTCACGAAGTGAATCTACTTCTTTAGGATGGAGAGGTTGGGAGAGGAAACTAGCGGTTTTCTTTCCCAAGAGAAGCTTTAGCTTCGACAGGTTAGGGGGCGGTTAAACTCACAAACAGCGTCTAGGGTTTAACCTCACCCTCGAACGTCTAAAGACGTTCTCTCCCCTCTCCTAAAATTAGGAGAGGGGACAGGTCAGCCTTCTATAGCCGTCTTTATGCTATAATACAGACTATGAAAATACTCGGCATAGATCCTGGATTAGGACGCATCGGCTTTGGGCTGATTGATGTAAGCGTTCGCAATACGCCCCAAGCTCTGGCATGGGGGATTATTGAAACCACGCCAAAAGCACCCATCGGTAAGCGATTGGTGGAAATACATCATGATGTCAAAGCCCTCATTGAAGAGGCGGCTCCCGATGTGATTGCGATTGAATCGCTCTTTTATTTTCGCAATAATACGACGATTGTGCCTGTGGCTCAAGCACGAGGCGTGCTTTTGCTTTTGGCGGAACTCGCTGGCGTGCCGACGGTCGACTATACTCCCATGCAGGTCAAACAAGCTTTGACGGGCTACGGCAAGGCGGAAAAGCACGAGGTCACGGAAGCGGTCATTTTGCGTTTGAACCTGCTCAAAAAGCCCACGCCTGATGATGCCGCCGACGGTTTAGCCATCGCACTAACGCATAGCCAGTTTATATAGTATTTTAAATAATTTCCCCTACAGTGTCTATACTTTGTCGCTACGATTTTTTGTTTGGTTATGTAGTTCTGCCTACACGCCCGCACAAAAAAACATTAGGCTCCTAGAATAGCCACTGTAGCCTCTTGCCTCTAACGAACACTATACGCAACCCTTTTATTTCAGGTTTTTATTAGGCTAGCATAAAGTACCCATCGCTACAAGTTCTACGTCCTTGTCCGTTTGAGGTATAATAAATCCTAATTGATAAAATACAACTATTCCGATTAAGGATTTAAATATGTTTGACACCCTAAGTAGCTCTCTCACAGGCATGACCTCACTGTTTAAAGGCAACGCCAAAACCCTCGACGAATCCGCCGTGCAAGACGCCTGCCAAGTCCTGCGAAACGCCCTGCTAGAAGCCGATGTCAGCTTTCGAGTCGCTCGGCAATTCGTTAAACGAGTGCGTGAAAAAGCCCTTTCCGCCAAACAACTCGACGGCTGGGACGCTGAAGATCAGTTCATGGGACTCATGCACCAAGAACTCCGAGACCTGCTGGGTGATGCCCAAAGCCCCCTCAACGCCGTTTCTGAAGAAAAACGAGACAGCTTTACGTCTGAAAACCCTGCCATCCTGCTCATGTGTGGCTTGCAAGGAGCAGGTAAAACCACGACATCCGCCAAGTTGGGTTTGTGGTTGAAATCTCAAGAAGGTACAGAAATAAGACCCTTCCTCATAGCGGCGGACACCGTTCGTCCAGCGGCGATGGAACAGCTCGCTATTTTGGGAGACTCCCTAGGCATAGGCGTTTATAAGGATGAATCGGCTACGTCCATGCTCGATGTCGTTGCCACTGGGCTTCAAAAGGCAAAAGAAGCAGGGGCGACGCACGTGATTGTCGACACCGCTGGGCGTTTACAAGCCGACACCGAAACCATGGCGGATCTGCTGATTTTAAAGCATCGCTATAAACCAATCGATACCTTGCTCGTCGTGGATGCGATGATCGGGCAGGAATCGGTGAACGTCGTGGAAGCCTTTCATATGCAAATCGGCTTGACGGGCTGCGTGCTTTCCAAAATGGACGGCGACACCAAGGGCGGTGCCATGCTTTCGATTCGAGAAGCGACAGGCATTCCAATTCAATTTTTAGGCATAGGCGAAACCCCCAACGATTTAGAGCCGTTTCACCCTGATCGCATGGCTCAACGTCTTATGGGTATGGGCGATTTGGCGACTTTGTTTGAAAAAGCCATGGCATCGCACCAAGAAGCAAGCATGGCAAGCGTCATGGAACGTGTGATGAAGGGCGAATTAAGCTTTCGGGATTACGTTAACTTGCAAGAAAGCATCCAGAAAATGGGGGGCATGGGGACGATTTTAGCCATGTTACCCATGATGCAGATGAACGCCAAAGATCGTAACAGTCTCGGGGCGGATCACAAGCAAAAATTGCGTCAGTGGAAGGCATTGCTGGCTTCAATGAAAGCGAAAGAAGTCCAAAACCCAATCCTAGTGCTGGATTCCGCCAGTCGGCAAGATCGCTTGTTTAAAGGGGCGGGGCTTTCTAGCGAGGCTGGGCAGGCGTTAATCGGTGAGTTTTCACAGCTTTTTCAGATGGCTCAAGGGCTAAAAGCCTTTTCAGGCTTTTTTGGCGGAGCCTCTAACGATGAAGCTGAAACGCTTGATATGCTTGCATCTTCACCAGAAGAGGCGGTGGTGGATCCTGATGACCCCATGGGGTGGGGAGACTTTTTCGGCTCCTTTGGAGAGGATGATGCATCTTCGCCGTTTACACCCGTGACGAAACCTGCGAAAAAATCGAGCAAAAAGAAGTCGAATTCACCCTT
>JAJTHC010000066.1 GCA_021299615.1 Vampirovibrionales bacterium | reverse complement strand
TAGAGTTTTCTGTACAGTAGGCTAGACTAGGAGCCTAGATTATTTTGTGAGGGCGTGTAGACAGACCTACATAACAGAACAAAATAATCGTAGCGACAACGTATAGACACTGTACAGAAAATTATCAATTCGGCTATAAAAGGTTGGGTCATTAAAATACTATACCACTTACCAAAACGGTAAGAACTCCAACACCCGAGTCACCACGGCTCCTGTGGCGAATGCCAAGACCCACGAAAAGATAAAGACACCCATGCCTTCTTTCCAGCCTCGTTCTTTCAGCATGACTGTTGCCGTGGCTAAACACGGCACAAACAGGGTAATTACCACAAGGCTCGTGAGCATTTGAAGCGGACTTAACACACTTTTCAAATTATAAAAACCCGCCAAGCCAAAATCACGACGCACCATCCCCATAATAAACGCCGAAGCGGCTTCCTTCGGCAAATGCAACAAGGTTTCCGTGACTCCGCCTAAGGCATTTTGAATCCATGCTAACGCCCCTGTAATATCCGCCAACGAAACCAGTAATGCCCCTAACATGAACAAGGGCGTGGCTTCCACCAGAAAGCTCCATGAGCGAGTCCACGTTTTTTTGGCGATGTTCTTCGCACGAGGCAACCGCATCGGGGGTAGATCAATCACCAGCCCTGTCGATGTCCCCGGCATGATTTTATTCAAGACGGAACCTATCGCAATAAACAAGCCTGTCAAGATGATAATATACAACAACCAGCCCTTGAGTCCCCCTGCTAACGCCATCATGCCCATGATTAAACCGAGTTGAGCAGAACAGGGAATGGTAATGGCAAGCAGGGTCGTGGCGATGGTGCGTTCTCGTTGAGAACTCAAGACTCGTGTGGAAATCGCCGCCATGGTGACGCATCCCAAGCCCAAAATCATGGGGATAATCGCTCGACCGTTGAGTCCCACTTGACGCATGGCACTGTCGCTTAAGGCAGCGAGGCGTGGCAAGTAGCCCGTGTCTTCCAACAGGGATAAATACAAGTTAAAGCCAATCACCAAGGGAGCCAAGACCCCAATCAGGTAACGAGGCGTCATGGTGAGCAAGCCAAATTCACCCGCCAACACCGTGTGCATGGGCGTGCCTAGGGCGAAAAACTTGGCGACCAGAGCATCCATAAACGGCACGACAATAGCAAGCATGAGCTTGCCTTCGATGAGTTCCACCGTGTCCCCAGCGATCCAAACGCCGATGATTTGATACAACGCCATGAGTGCCAATACCAAGCTAAATCCTCCCACAACGGGGTGTAATAAGGCTTTACCTAGGGCTTTTGAAAAGGCTTGAAAGTTGAGTTTCGTATCCGTTTCGCAACAATCGGCGGCACAGGTCACTTGCGACACATAGCTTTTCAAATACAGCCTTCGATGCCCATAAATACGGAGCTGTTCCGCTTTATTCTGCTCAATTTTCAGCAAATCCGACGGCAACGGCAATTCAGGCGTACGACGCCCATAACTCGCATAAGGCAAGGCTTCCACAATCTCCGCAATGCCTTGCCCCGTAACGGCAACGCAGGTGACGACAGGCACTTGTAACTGTTGTTCAAGAGCCAAGGCATCGATTTTGCGTCCACGGGCGTGGGCTTCATCCATTTGATTCAGCACCACGATCAGGGGGCATCCGTAATCGATGAGTTGTTGCGTCAAAAACAAGTCACGCTCCAAGGTCACGGCGTTCACGATGTTGATAATGACATCCACCGACAGCAAGGCTTTTTCAGCGACCGATTCTTCTTCGCTCAAGCGAGACAGCCCGTAAACACCAGGAGTATCCTGCACTTCAATATGGGGATGATCCTTCAACGCCCCTTTGGCAATGCCAACGGTCGTCCCCGGGAAATTCGAGACATCCACATAAATGCCTGTTAGGGCATTAAAGACCACGGATTTCCCTACATTGGGATTGCCTGCCAAGCCCACCGTTTTCAAATCCAAGAGGCTTTGACCTGCTTCCAAATAAAGCTGACGCAAGGCATCGCTGGTGGCGTGTCGGCAAGACGCTTCAACTGGCTTGGGGGCATTACAGCAGGCATCTTCAGCATGGGGGGCTTCGCTTGATTGATTCAATTTATTCACGAATGGCATCCACCAAAATTGAGCTGGCATAGTCAAAACCAAGGGCAAACTCCATGTCATGGGCTTCTAGGATGATCGGGCCTTTGTTGGGGACTTTGGAAAGCACGTGTAGCACGTCTCCCACGCCTAAGCCGAAGCGAAGCAAGGTGAGTTCAGCTTCGGCGTTGAGCAGTTTCACAATACGGCAGGCGGTGCCGTCGGCTTGTGTGGCAAGGGTTGAAGCGGTTGAAGAGGAGTCGTTTTGTGTGGGGCGTGGCATTGTAAAAACCATAGATTATTTTTTCTCCGAAAGACATTTTAATTGTCTAAAATGGAAATCGTATGGTTTTATATTAATGCAAACGCCTGTCATTTGCAACGTCAAAACATTTTTTATAGCCAAGCTTATAATTTTCTGTACAGTGTCTATACGTTGTCGCTACGATTATTTTGTTCTGTTATGTAGCTCTGTCTACACGCCCTCACAAAATAATCTAGGCTCCTAGTCTAGCCTACTGTTCAGAAAACTCTAAATTCAGCTATATATCCTAGCTTCGTGACGGTTTTTCAGCTTCGACTTTCTTACGATCGTGACGCTTCTTCCAGTCCAAGAACCAGCCTAATCCATAGCCGACTGCTCCCGTTGCTAAAGCCCCTAAGAAAATATTTTTACCGAAGGCTTTCTCTTCCTTCTGCAAACTCTTTTGAAGTTTTTTCACATAAGCAGGCACGTCTTTCATCACGTTTTCCATATCAGGCAAAGACTCTTTAAAAAGAACAGGCAAGCCGTTTAAGGCATCTATTTTGGATTTGTGAATCTCGCCTTTTTCGTTGAGAGCCACCTCTATTTCACGACCGTTCACGATCGTATGGGCTATTTTAGAATTAGCCCCTTCATGGAAAATGGTAAGACAATCAACGGCAGCCCCTTCAATTGTTCGAGGCATCTTTAGCTGTAATTCAACCAAACGAGTACTACTTTCGGCAGCTTTAGGCTTCATGTTATCAAGGAGGTTAAAGCTAAATGGGGTTTCTCTCCAAAAGTCTAAAGGCGATTCTACGCTAAATTGGCGACGCCGTTTCAAGCCCTGTGGTCTAAAAAGCGTTTCTTCATAATGGGTAAGTTCATTTAAACCCTTGTCATTGGTGGTGTAATAAGGAATTTTTGCTATGTAGTCGTCGTCTTGGGCGTTAAAAACGGCACTGTCTGGCAGGAAGTGTTTCTGTCCTTTTTCGCAGTTGCTGTTGAAATGATCGTAACGAGCGTAAGCCAAGGGTTGATTACCCTGCTTGCTATAATGGACTTCCAGACGTTTACTTTCGCCATTGGCTTCCGTTTTTGAATACACATCGGGTTCTAGGTTGGTTTTAATCAAACCGCCTAAACCCCCAAGCACAAGCCCACCCGTCCCCAAAGCAAAGGGATACGTCTTATAAGACGGCGTGTCTTCTTTGTCGACGACTTGGGTTTTAGAAAGGGAAGAAGGATAGGCAGAGGCGGATACCTTGGTATTAGGGATATTAGAAGTAATGGTAGTCATACGAAAATCCTATACTAAAAGAGAAAAAGAGTTACTCTATTACAAACCCGTGTGAAGAAAAAAGTATGCTAGACGCTTTTAACACGACGCAAAACCACATACAAAATCAACAACAGCACAATGGGGAAAAAGGCAGCAACGCCCCCATGAATCACCCCTGTGCTGGCGAGTTGCGTCGCCAAAGGCTTAGAAACCAAGTACAAAAACAACGCCAAAGTCGCTAAAGTCAAGGGTTGAATGCTCCGCTTGCGTGGCTCTTCCAACGCAATGGGGATACCCAAAAGCATGAGCAACGGCACAGCCAAAGGCGTGGCAATGCGATCCCACAAGTGATTATCGACCGTGCCGAGCATCTGCCACTGGCGATACTGACGCAAAACCTTGCGAGCCTTGAGCAGGACGTTTACCGTTTGCCCCTTTGGTTCTTCACTCATCACGTCGAGCAAAGGCTTTAAAGACGCAAAGCTGTTGGCTTCAAGGGATGCGTGACGATCCACATTGGAAACCTGCCCCCATGCTTCAATCGTGACACGACGATTATTTTGAAGGCTGGCGGTGGATAAGGGACTAATTTCTAAGCGATCTGATTTTGTCCATCGGCAGAGCTTCACCGAAGACGCTCCACTTTCTACTTTTTGCGAGCAAAACTCCAGCCACAGCAAGTCGTTGGCATGATGATTGCTTTTAATATCGCCAATCAACAAAAGATTCGGATGCGTGTTTTGGACGTCAGCATCGAGCGAAACCAAGGCACTAATCGGACTTTTTGATTTTAGGTGATACTGCGTCTGCATTTTTTTCAGGGCAGGGAAACTCAAAGGCATCAAGACGTTTTGGATGAAGATCATGGCTCCCATAAGCAAGAATCCGATGAAAATAAAAGGACGAATCACACGGTTCCACGGCACACCCAAGGCAAAAAACGACACCCATTCCAAATCTTGATTTAGGCGACGCACCAAAAAAACGCTTGCCATTAAGCTTGCCATCGGCAAGGCTTGAATCAGAATATCAGGCACTTGCAAGAACAGCACAGTTAAGCCTTCTTTTAGGGGAATATCGCCGTTTTGAATGGCTTGCACGACTTTAAAAAACGCTTCGGGAGCCATCCAAATCAAGGTGAAAATCAACACGCCCAACAGCACATTTAGCACCAAGGGACGAATTAAATAGCCTTCCACCTTTGAAATCAGCAGGATCATTAAATCGAAAACCCTTCGCCTAAGTAGCTTTTACGCACCAAATCGCTTTGGGCGACTTCTTGACTATTACCGTGAAACATGACTTTGCCGTCAAACATCACATAAGCACGAGAGACGATGTTGAGCGTCGCTTGCGGATTGTGATCCGTAATAAGAATACCCAAGCCTCGTTCCTGCAAGTGAGCGATGAGCTTTTGCAATTCTTCAATGGTAATAGGGTCGATGCCTGTAAACGGTTCGTCCAACAAAAGATATTTGGGGTTCGCCGCCAACGCACGAGCAATTTCCAAACGGCGACGTTCACCGCCTGAAAGCTTAATGGCAGGGGCATTTTTCAATTTCAGAATGCCGAATTCGTCGAGCAAGGCATCCCGCCGTGCGTCTCGTTCTTTCTTTGAACTGAGTTGAAACTCCAGCACCAAGTCGAGGTTTTCACCGACGCTTAGCCCTCTAAAAATAGACGCTTCTTGGGGGAGGTATCCCAAGCCGAGGGCGGCTCTTTCGTGGATGGCGAGCTTTTCAACAGGCACTTTGTCGATCGAAATCGACCCCTCATCAGGACGAATCACCCCTACTACGGAATAAAAACTGGTGGTTTTGCCTGCCCCGTTTGGTCCGAGCAAGCCCACGACTTCTCCAGGATTCACGGTAAAACTCACGTCATCCACGACGTTGCGTTCACCGTAGGATTTTTTCAAATGTTCGGCGACAAGGCTCATCATGTTTGATCCGCCTCGCCTGTTTCAAATTTCCCTAAGTCAAAGGCTTTGGCGTCATATTCGTCTTCTTCCGTAACGGGCTTGCCTTTTTTCGAAGAACTCGCCACACCGTTTTTCATGCTTTTGCTAGTACGGCTGGCGGATTGCGTCTTGGGCTTCTGCACGAGCTTGGTTTTCACATTCCCACGAGCGTCAAAGTGCCGAGGGTTCATCGTCACTTCAATGGTATCCGCAATCACTTGGCGGATTTTGCCTTCGTTGAGGGTGGGACGCCCTGAAAAGACAGCTCGCTCAAGATCCATACTACTACCTTTGCTCATGTAAAACACGGCTTTCGGGCCTCGTGCCTTATAATCTTCAAAGTCTAAATCCACCGAACCGCTGGCGATCAACATACCCTGCTTCCGATCAAACTGCTGGTACGCCGAACGCAAGACAATCGGCTTGGGGTTGCCCGCTTGAATGACTCGGGTAAAGGCGTTGCCTTCCGCCATAAAGACGTCCTGCTTGGGGACGAGAATAATTTGATGGGCGTAAACATCGGCATCTTTTTGATGGAGCTTGGCATCGCCTGTAAAGGTAATACGATCCGCCGAATTGTTTGGACCCAGTACCAACAAGGCTTGTCCTGCGGTGGCATTGGCGTCGCTACTGGTGATGCGTACATTGCCAGACGCCAACATTTGCGAACGCTCTTTGAGGTATTGTTGCGTGCTAGATTGAATGCGAACAGGGGCTTTGCCTTGTGGCGTAATAGCTGTATCCACACCTCCGCTGGCGGTGAAGGCTTCTTTTTTGAAATCGAACACGAGCGTGCTAGATTTTAGCGAATCCTTGCCTTTGCGGACGGTGACGCCTCCTTCAAAGCGAGCCACCGAAGGTTGAGCATTGGCATCCATCAGCACTTTACCACGAGGGGCTTTAATCACCGTTTCGCCTGAACTGACAATGACATTGCCTTTGAAATAGCTAATGTTATTTTTGAGATCCACCGTTTGTTCGTTGGCTTCAATCACCACCGTATTGCCCATGGCGAGGAATTGTTCCGCAGCTTGCACCTCAACAGGCACAGAAGGGGGTAGCATCAAACCAATGCTCAAAATACCGTAAATACCCAGCAGGCAGGCGGTCAAGGACTTCCACGTTTTTTTTAAGAAGGTCATAAGCAAAGGAACCTCAAGGCTTCTCGAATCTCAACCTCGTTATTTTATCACAGATAAAAAATAATAAAACGAAAAATCCATTTACAAGCAGTGATCTTATATAGAAAGCTCTAAAATTGGCTATAAATAAAAATGTCTCTGTTGGTTTGGAGGCGTTTTTGTGTTAGACTAATCTAGCAACATTTCAAGCTAAATAAAGGATTCGTCTATGCCTCTTCAAACTGAAGCTCAATCGTGGTCGCCTAGCTCTTGGCAAGCCAAGCAACTGCACCAAATGCCCACTTACGCCAACGCCGAAGAACTCAAGGAGGTTCAAACACGCTTGCAGTCTTTGCCCCCCCTCGTTTTTGCTGGGGAAGCTCGAGATCTGAAAAAGCAACTCGCCAAAGTCGCTCGTGGGGAAGCCTTCTTATTGCAAGGTGGCGATTGTGCCGAAACCTTCAAGGACTTTTCCGCCGTCCAAATCCGTGATACCTTCCGTATCCTCCTTCAAATGGCGGTCGTGTTGACCTATTCGGGACGCCTCCCCGTCGTCAAGGTCGGACGCATGGCGGGTCAATTCGCCAAGCCTCGATCGAGCGACACCGAAACCCGCAACGGCGTGAGCCTTCCTAGCTTCCGAGGCGATCTTATCAACGGTATTGACTTCGACGATGCCAGCCGTCAACCCGATGCCCAGCGTATGATTCAGGGCTATCATCAATCCGCCGCTACGCTCAACCTGCTAAGAGCCTTTGCTCAAGGCGGTTACGCCGATTTACACGAAGTGCATCGTTGGACGCTCGACTTCATTAAGGACGATCCCCTTTACGATCGTTACAACGAACTCGCCGACCGCATTTCCGACTGCCTCGCCTTCATGGAAGCCTGTGGTATGAATCCGCAAAACGCTCCCATGTTGCGAGAAACCGACTTTTATGTGTCGCACGAAGCCTTGCTCTTGCCGTATGAAGAAAGCTTGACTCGTGTGGACAGCACCACAGGCGAATGGTACTGCTGTAGCGGGCATATGCTATGGATCGGGTACCGTACCGCCCAGCTCGACGGCGCCCATTTAGAATTTTTAAGAGGCGTGCAAAATCCCCTAGGCTTAAAAGTCGGCGTGGGAACAGAGATTGATCAGTTGCTTAGAATCTGTGATGTTTTAAACCCCAACAACGAAGCGGGTCGCTTAAGCCTGATTAGTCGAATGGGGGCTGGCAATGTGGAAAGTCACTTGCCCAAGCTGGTTGAAGCCTTGCAAAAAGAAGGACGGCAGGTCGTGTGGACCTGTGACCCCATGCACGGCAATACGCATACGTCGCAAAGTGGGTTTAAAACCCGTGGATTCGACTCGATTTTGTCTGAAGTGAAGGACTTTTTCGCCGTGCATAAAGCCTTAGGCACCCACGCAGGAGGCGTCCATTTTGAACTCACGGGTCAGGACGTCACCGAGTGCATCGGGGGTTTGGTCAATGTGCTTGATGAAGACTTGGGCAACCGTTATGAAACGGCGTGTGATCCTCGTTTGAATGCTCACCAGTCGTTGGAATTGGCGTTTTTAATCTCTAACTTACTGAGAT
>JAJTHC010000197.1 GCA_021299615.1 Vampirovibrionales bacterium | reverse complement strand
TAGAGTTTTCTGTACAGTAGGCTAGACTAGGAGCCTAGATTATTTTGTGAGGGCGTGTAGACAGACCTACATAACAGAACAAAATAATCGTAGCGACAACGTATAGACACTGTACAGAAAATTATCAATTCGGCTATACATGAAAAACCACTTATAATAAAGCTAGAAAAAAAAGATGTTTTAGATATAATATGTATTGGAAGCTTTGCAAAAGTTCAAGTCGGATGAAGATTCAAGGAAAAACAAACGGCTTGTGAGGCGTGTAGACTTACTACATAACGAACAAACGGCTTGTTTTGACACAGAAGATTCGCCGAATGGGACTTTTACAAAGCTTTCAACAGTCAACGTGTGTTATTCCTAAGTGCAGGAGCTTTATCCGTGTCCAACACCACTTTACAGCATTTGTCCGACGCCGTGCGTAATATCCCCGACTACCCCAAACCTGGTATTCTCTTTAAAGATGTCACCCCCCTAATGAAAGATCCTGCCTTATTTTCTGAAGTCTTGGATCAATTGGTGGAACGCTTAAAGCCTTATCACGCCGATTATATCTTGGGCGTTGAAGCCCGTGGCTTCATTTTCGGAGCAGCCCTCGCCGACAGGCTCAAAATCGGTTTCATTCCCATTCGTAAAAAAGGCAAATTGCCTGCCGAAACCTATGCCTATTCCTATGCCCTCGAATACGGCATCGACACCATTGAAATTCATCAAGATGCGATTGAAGCTCATCATCGTGTCATTATTTTAGACGATCTGCTCGCCACAGGCGGGACAGCGGCTGCCACGGCAGAGTTGGTCAAGCAGATTGGGGCTGAACTGGTGGCATATGGGTTTGTCATTGAGCTTGACTTTTTAAATGGACGTCAATTGCTCGGCGATGTGCCGATTGAATCGTTGCTACATTACTAGAAACGACGAAAACATCAATACACAAAAGGAATAAACCGCCATGATGACGATTGAAAATGAGCAAGATGAATCCCTTAACGTTTTTGGGAAACCGTTGGTCGCCTGCTGTATGGATCCCATTACAGGCTTTTGGCGAGACGGCTATTGCCAAACAGGCCCTTCGGATGCTGGGGTGCATACGGTGTGTGTCATCTTGACCGATGACTTCTTGGCGTATTCCAAAGAAGTGGGCAATGATTTAAGCACGCCCATGCCTGAATACGGCTTTCACGGACTCAAGCACGGCGATGCGTGGTGCTTGTGTGCCAGTCGCTGGGTGGATGCGTATCATCACGGTAAGGCGCCTCGTGTAAAGCTAGATGCCACGCATATCAAGATGCTGGACTTTGTAAACCTTGCGGTTTTAGAAGAGTTTTCCGTTTAGAATCTATTGTATCGGCAAGCGGTCTACCTTAGGAGCAGAGGGACTAGGGCTTGATGCCACAGGCTTTGAAGGCGTCACCGAAGAAGGCGTGCCACTTAAAAGCTTGAGCTTGGCTTCAACCTTTTCCTTGGTTTGAGCAGAAAGCTCCCTTGCACGATTCAGGTATTCTTGCAAGTATTCAATCGCCTTGGGTTTGTTTTGACTATTTTCTTCCACCAAACCTAAGGCGTAAAACGCTTGCGTAATCGGTTCTTCCCCTTGAATGGCTTGCAATAAGGCGACGCGTGCTTTACCGTATTCTTTCTGAGCCAAATAGACGGATCCCAAATTATAAGACGCTAAGGCATTGTCGGCATCAAGCTTGACGACTTGCTGATACGCCTGTTCCGCTTGAGGATACAACTTCTTTTCGTGATACAAGGTACCCAGTGCCAACCAGCCTTCGGCATTCAACGCCTTCGGCTTACCACTTAAAGCGGATGCTTTCAAAGATTCCAACAAGGGCAAGGCTTCGGCTTTTCGGTTTAATTCAATCAACGCACTGGCTTTATAATAGGAGGCTTCAAACTTAGCATCATCGGGCAAATTGGCTTGCTTTAGCACCTTGTCTAACAAAGGCAGGGCTTTGGCAGGGGCAGAAGCTCGCCACACGCTAGCCAAGTTCAAACCTGCTTCGACGTTGGTGGGATCTTGCACCAAGGCTTCTTCATACAACGCCACCGCTTCGTCGGTATACTGATTTTCCAAGTACAAGGCACCGAGTTCAAGGCGTAAATCCTGCAAATCTTCGGTGGATTGTGCATAGGGCTTGGCATCGATTAAGAATTTTTTAGCCGTTTCAAAGTCCTTGCCTTCACTCGCCAATTTCCCTTTTTTAAGGTAAATGTGGTACACATCTTTTTTAATGGAAGCCGTTTCGTCTTTGTCTAAAGCACGACTGGCTAAAAGATCTTGAAACACGCCTAAGGCTTTTTGCAATTGCCCCGACTGATACAAAGCAACACCCAAGTTCTGTTGAATCGTTCGGTAATTTTCTTCGGTGGGGGCTGTTGTCGCAAAGACTTTTTCATACAAATCGGCGGATGTTTTATAGTCGTTGGTTTTCAGGGCGGCAAATGCCTGTTGCGTCCACAATTCAAGGGCTTGGTCTTCATTGAGTTTTTCTTGTTCCAAGAGTTGCTGTGCAATGTTCTTAGCCGTCACATAGCTCCCTTGGCGGTTCAACCACGCCACTTGCGTCACCCGAGCGTTCACATCACTGGGATTCAACTGCAAATAGCTGGTCAGATATTTTAGGGCATCTGTATACTGATTTTGTTTGGCACTCAAAAAGGCTAGACGATACTGAAAATTAGCATCTTCAGGGTTACTTTCAGCGGCAATTTTTAAATCTCGAATAGCCACAGCGATATTGCCGAGTGCTTCATTCGCCACCGACTGTAAATTGGCCACTTCCGTACTATAACGACCGTTTTCTTTTGCGGATGCCAATTCCGCCAAAGCACTTTTCGGATCGTTTAAACGCAGGTAAGCTTTAGCCAGCAGGGCTTCATCCTTATAAAGAGCAGGGGCTTCTTTTTTCACATAGAGCAGATGCTGAATGGCGGTTTGGGCATCTTCAGGGCGAGTGGTCGCCACTGCAAAGCGAGCCAACTGCGAATGAGCCTCAAAATCACGAGGGGCTTGGTTGAGATAGGTCTGATATTTGGCGATCGCCAAATCATACTTTTTTTGAAAGCCCAACAAGCGAGCCAAGCGAGAGTCCACATAAGTGTAAGACGGATTCTTCTGCTGGCTGATTTCATAGTTGTATTGAGCCGAAGGGTAGTCCTGTTTTTGCTCGTACAAAGTCCCTAAGCTAAAGTAAATCGCAGGATCCTTAGAATCGAGCTGAGCAGCACGATCGTATGCTTGAATGGCTTGATCCACCAAGCCTTGCTTTTGGTAGATTTCACCTAGCGTAATGTACAAAAGTGGATCGTAAGAATCAAAGGTAATGGCTTGATGGATGTCGGATTCTGCATCCGTATAACGTTCTTCACGAATGGCG
>JAJTHC010000081.1 GCA_021299615.1 Vampirovibrionales bacterium | reverse complement strand
GATGCTTTCCTTGATGTCTCGGGTGTCATTCACGAGCATGCTTTGCACGGAAACAGGCGCATCGCCACCCACAGGGACGTTGCCGACCCATATTTTTTTAGACACCCGACGAGGCGGACGCCCTGCAATGGAAGGCCAATCGCTGGCAAAGGGGGTGTAGAGTTCATCGGTAAAGTGGGCTTCGGTTGAGGGGTTGGAGTCATTTGGCATAGAGAAACACCTTTTAGTTTAGGAGGGATAATCAATTTTTATTATGCCATAAAAATAAAAAAGCGGTTTTGTTCCCCCTCCTAATTTTAGGAGGGGGTTAGGGGGCGGTTAAACTCACAAACGGAGTCTAGGGTTTAACCTCACCCTCGAACGTCTCACGACGTTCTCTACCCTCTCCTAAAATTAGGAGAGGGTATACGAGGCATTTTTCGACACACAAAACCCTCATTTTTGACACATAAAGCTCGTTTTTTGACACACACTTTCAATGAGAAACGTCATGTTGAGTGAAACGAAACATCTCCTCCCCCTGTGTAGGGAGATCCTTCACAGTCGTTCAGGATGACATCACCAATTTTCAAAGAGCGACTCTTCTTCATCATGACAAAGGCAAGCGTCTTTTGAACAGTGCCTAAAACCCACGTTTTTTAAGATTCAGTATCTTTGTTTTCGTCATATTCAAATAGCACTTCACCTGTATTCGGATCTGAAAGTTTAATGTTTTTAAATTTATAGGAAATAACGTGTTCGAGAAAATGAACAAAAGCGGTAATGTCTCCAAAAAAATTAGGATAGGCTCTTTTTATTTTTTTTATATCGTCGATTTCAATTTTAAGAATTTGACCAGTCTTGTTTTTTTGCAAGTCGAGTTCTTTTAATTTAATATAATCTTCATAGGGAAAGGCTTCCCCTTGAAAAATGGGCAGGATATTGGTTTGTTTTTCAAACTCTTGTATAAGATAAAACCCTTTTATACGTTTTGAGGTATCCCAATTCTCCACCGTTCTAATACTGTGATTGAGATGCTTTAATTTTTGTAAAAACTTACCTTTTTTTTCATAGTCTTTTAATTCTGATATTAATGTCAACTGAGGTAGAATCTCTGAACTCTTAAAACTCGTATTTCTGTTCATAAACAAATCATCATTCTCAAATAACATCAGTACTTTACTGCTTAATTCAAAAAAGACTTTCCAATCATCGTTCCAATCACCTGTTTTAAAGCTTTGTTTTTGCATAAAACCAGCCACTTCAACAGCGGTTGCCCACGCATGTTGCACCTTTGTGCGAACCTGTAGTTCCACTTTTAACCGAGGTAAACTTTCATTTTTTGGGTTAGGCACTTCTAAAACGTAATGGTAAGAACGATACCCCTCTTCTTTGGGGGTTGTAATGTAGTCAAACGTTTTTTTTATCTGTATATTGCTTCGCATTCCCGGAAATTTTCCAATAAATAATGCGACATCTTGGAGGCTAGGTAACATGACCCGAATACCACCGATGTCTTGCATGGTTTCAAGTCCCATATTCTGAAAGCGTTCAAGCTTTATGACAATCGATTCAAGTCGTTTTAAACGTTGAGCAATGAAGAAATCATCGACTTGGAAACGATTCTTTTTAATGAAATGGGTTTCGATTATTTTTCGACAACGCATATTGACGATACGTAACACCGCATCATGTGCCTGTCGATATTCTGCCAAAACATCATAAGCATGACTATATTCAGGATCATCTAGATCACTTGTGCGTAAAACTTTTCCTGCGTTTTTAATGGCCGTTTTAGTAATCATAAGGGTACCTCATCTATTTTATTGTAACACAACATCAAGCTTTGAACGGCTCACTCGGCTTTGAACGAACAGTACAAAAGCCTACCCCTAAATCCGCAACAACATCGTCAACATCACATGGCGGATGAGGGGAAACAGCGTCGGCACCGTCACAAAAAAGATGATCAATCCCAATAGGGGCTTGATGCTCGCACTTAACTGAAACACAGGAATCTGTTGAGCGGTTTTGTTCACGATGCCTAAAATACAATCCATTAAAATAGTCGTGATGTAAAACGGGGCGGAAATCAGCATCGCCAGTGGAATAATCGACGCCGACGTGTCAATCCACTGATAGATGGTAATCACCTTGAAAAAAGCGATATTTAGCACATGCAAAGGAACCAAGGCGAGGCTTTTGTCTAAGGTTTTAAGCAAAAGCTCGATGCCTCCCACATACACAAACACGATCGACGCCAAGCCACTGAAAATCGGACCCATAATCGCCGAGTTTTGCTTGGTGGAAGGATCCATCATGTTCGCCATTTGAAGCCCGATTTGCATGGTGATGAATCCGCCTGCCATCGCAACCGCTTCAAAAATTAGTCGCATCGCAAAGCCAATGAACAAGCCTAGCACGATGTTCACCACCATGAGCATCATAAACTCTGTAATAACGGTGCTTTTCAAGATATGAGCCGACGCCTGCACTGAAGGATGAGACATCATCGCAAAAGTCAACATCAACAATAAGGCGATTTTAAATTGGCTGGGAATATCCTTACGGCTTAGCACGGGGGCAATGCTGATGAATCCACCAAAGCGACATAGCACCAAAAGCCCTGCGTCAATGCCTCCGTTGGCTTGGGCATGTAAGACATGAAAGCCTTGCAATATCGATTCAAACCCTGCCATTAGGGTTCCACCGTTTTACGGCTGGCTTGTGCGGAATTGCGTGCCTGTCGTTTTTCTTGCATCATGTAGACCGTACCTTTTTCACCCGCTTGCTTTTGATAGGCTGCATTTTTCTGTTGAGGCGGTAATAAGAAATGCCCTGTGGCTGGCACGACTTGAAACGCCAACTGTACGGATTCTCGAATATACTGCCCTGCCATATCAAGCATCGTACCGCCTGCTAAAATCAGAATTAAGAAAACCACAATCATTTTAGGCACGGCGGAAAGCGTTTGTTCTTGCACTTGGGTGACGGCTTGTAAAATACCCACAATCAAACCAATCACCGCCGCCGCTAGAATAGGGGGCATTGAAAGCATGAGGCTCAATAAGATGCCTTGTCTCACATGTTCGAGTAGGTAATCCATGGGGGTGACGCTTTCTGAAAGTTTTTTGGGGAAGAGTTTGGGCTTCTTACAAACAGCTCCTAGTTGAAGCTTTGAATGAGACCTCTCACAATGAGCGACCAACCGTCGACGGCAATGAAAATCAAGATCTTAAACGGCAGCGAAATAATCGTGGGAGACAACATCATCATCCCAAGCGCCATCAAGATGTTCGCGACCACCAAATCAATGATGACAAAGGGAATGAAAATAACAAAACCAATTTCAAAGGACGTCCGCAATTCGCTTAACATAAAAGCAGGCGTGATTTCCCAAATGCTTAGATCGTTCACCGATTCGGGGGCTTTTTTACGAGACACTTCTAAGAAAATCCGCACGTCTTCTTCACGAGTTTGACGCATCATAAACTGCTTGAGTGGCACCACGCCTTTGTTCATAATATCCATGACATTTGATTTAGGGTTATTCAACAAGGGATTCACCGCCGTGTACATTTCTCCAAAGACAGGACTCATGGTGTAAAAGGTCAAGATTAAGGCAAGTCCTACTAAGACCATTGAAGGTGGAACCTGCTGAGTTCCCATGGCTTGTTTGAGAATAGAAAAGACGATGACGTATCTCAGGAAGCTCGTCATGCCTGACATCATAAAAGGAAGCAGGGTCAAGCTTGCCATCAACAACATGAGCTGCAGGGCAGGGTCGAGATTGGCAAAGGCTCCTGAAAAAGCGGCGGTCGCCATGGGGGTGTCTTCCTTTTAAGCGGTGTTGTTGCCTTGTCCCCTCTCCTAATTTTAGGAGAGGGGAGAGAACGTCTTCAGACGTTCGAGGGTGAGGTTAAACCCTAGACTTCGTTTGCGGATTTAACCGCCCCCTAACCCCCTCCTAAAATTAGGAGGGGGGACAGAACAGTATACACGCTTATTAAAGCACGCCAAATGCTTTATTTTTCAGAGTTTTCGCTATTTTAAGCCGAATGGTGGATGCGATGACGACGGCGGATTCCCCCACGATTGTGGCGTCCCCTGCGTCAAGGGAAAGAGGCTTCGCACGCCTTGTAAAAAGGTGCCTGAACGAGGACTGTTCGGAGCCGTGACCCCTGCCTGTGTACTAGCACTGTTATAGCCTGTATCGGTGGGGGTAATCGCCATGCCTCGGGTGCCTGCGGCGTCTTCGTGCGTGGTTTTTTCAGCCTCATACGCATCTTGCAGGGCTTCGACGTAGGCTTGAGAAGGGTCTAGCTTGGTGAGAAAACGCAAGCCATCGGTGCCTGAAGACACGAGAAAACGCTCGTGTTCACATTGAATAATCATCAATTGCTTGTTTTCGTCAAGTTCTAAGGTTTCTTCGACCTTGAGCTTGCTTTCGTCTTCTTGACTCGGCGGATGCCCCATGCCCACCCAACTGCGGATGATCTGCACGACTTCGGGCTTGGTTTTCAACAACCACAAAAAGGCGACGAGTCCGCCGATGATGAGCAGGCTCCACAAGCCGACGCTGCCCATGTACTTCCAAATCAAGGTTTGGCTGGTGGGGGTGGCAAGGGCTGTGGCAGTGCTGGCAATAGGCATGGTGATTTCTCCAAACTAGAGGGAAGATTTATTGGATAGTATAGCACTAAAAGAAGATCTTGCGTTTTTATCCAAACATATTATTGAACATTTGTATACTAATAAGCTTTAAGCTTAAAAAAGGAGAAAAGAATATGAAATATACACAAGCCGATTTTAAAAAGATACAACCTATGACCCACAAATTTGAAGAAGCTGGTACACAGCTAGCAGAGCATCTAAGTGATATGGAATATCCAAAGAACACAACACTTATTTATCCTGACAAAGCAGTATGCACAGAGGTTAATGATACACTGATCGAGAAAATTTTAATGTATGGATTTTCTTTCATTCCAAATGTGACTGACCTCCCAAAGGTTTTTAATGAAGCATGTACTAAGATTCAAAAGGTTTTTGACTTGAAGAAATATAAAGACCCCATTGGTGAGGCGGGTGATTTTTGGGGAGGGTATGCTGCCCCTCATTGGCATAGAGACCAAATGAACCCTCCCAACAGAGGGATTGGTGTTTTAGGATCTTACCAACCAGTCAACAGTAAAGGTGGTAATTTCCAAATCCACCCATGGGAACGACAGGATACAATATACCAGATTCCTTTTAATAAAGGTGACAACTTATTGGTATTTGTTGATGATCTTCATCGAGGAACACGTAGATCCAAAATAGATAGCTCAAAACCCGCTTGTCATAATTATTTGAGAGGATCCTTCACCTTGTATTAGATAGCCAAACGAATAAAATCGTGTAAAAAAAGAAGATCTTGCGTTTTTTGTGTTTTTACGATACTTTGGAAGCTGTTGAATTGATAAAAAAGGCTTTCTCATCATGCAACCTATTTCCTCTCTAGCTTCGGTTTCCATGTCACCGTCTAAATCCCTTGCCACACAACGCAATGGTTATGTTTTCGAAAAAGGTGTGAAAATTGACCAGCCTCGCCGTTTAAAAACACTTTTTGAGCAAAAGACAAGTAAGATTGCAGACAAACCCATTAAAAAAAAGCTAGCCTCCATTTTTGCACAGGCTTACAAGTCAAGTCATTTTTATCTTCGTTTGGATGAGAAAAATTTCACCTTTAACATAGGAAAGTTCAAGTACTGCTTCCCCTATGATGATTCGATTTTGTCAAGATTAAACGCTGTATTGAAGTTCCGTCAACCTAAATAAACTACGCCAAACTCCTAAAATCGTGCAAACGAAGGCTTTGCGTTTGTATGTGTATGCTACACTATGAAAGCCGTTGAATCGAAAGGCTATTCTGTTAAAGGAATTGAGGAAAGACCTCTTGACAGGAGCGTTACTTTATTTTTTAATAGGACTTATGAAAACACTCTCTTCTTTTAAAATGCCTTTTCAGTCTGCACCGCCTTCTTCTCAACGAGAGGGTGCAGATAAGCCTAAGCTAAAAAAGGCTGTATCGTCTCCCGCAACCCATGACGATCACATTGAAAGAACTTTATTTAAGGAATTAAAATCTTTAGTAAGTCAAGATTACTCGCCAAAAAGCTTAGAAGTCATACGTACGATTCGCAAGGCAAGTAATCAATTGAGGGACAAAACAAAACAAGATAGTTTTATTGAACGAATGACAAGGCTTTATCCAGCTTTATTAAGCCTTCAAGCCCTTTCTATTGAAAGTAAACAAAGAGTACTTGAACATACGCTCAAAATACCCAGTCCTACAGAGAAAGGCAAATTTTCCGACAATTTTGTTGCCTTGCTGCATATTATAATTCAGGGAGTATTCCACGATCTTCATGCTGTAGGTAAAGAACTCACTCAACAAGAAGAAGATTACCTTATAAAAATGCTGCGAACTCGTACCGCAGAATGGACAAAAAAATAGCTTGGAACCTTCTACTCGTCGGACTGCGACGACATGAGGAATAGTCGGTAAATATAGCCAGCCAACTCTAAAAGAGCATACATGGCGGTGGCGATATAGGTAAACGCCGCCGACGTCAACACTTTTTTCGCTTGAGGCAACTCGTCTTCAAATAAGTAATTGTCCTGCTTTAGGACTTTTAAGGCTCGTGAAGAGGCATCAATTTCAACAGGTAGGGTCACAAAGTGGAACAGCACGGCAACGCTAAAGAGTATCACACCCACGACGCCGATTTGAAAGGCAAAT
>JAJTHC010000127.1 GCA_021299615.1 Vampirovibrionales bacterium | reverse complement strand
GCAGGGTTAAAACCGCCGACTCGTGTTTGCACAGGCAATCGGTTGACAGGTGCGGTATTGATCAAACTCATTTCACGCACGCCTGAAAGCGACATGTGCAAGGTACGAGGAATCGGCGTTGCGGACATACTCAAGACATCCACATTCGTTCGCATTTGCTTGATGCGTTCCTTGTGTGCCACGCCAAAGCGATGCTCTTCATCGATGACCAGCAAGCCCAAGTCTTTAAAGATAATATCCTTTTGAAGCAAGCGGTGCGTACCCACGAGAATATCAATTTCGCCTGCCTTCATTTTGATCAGCGTTTCTTTTTGTTCCCGAGGCGTTTTAAAACGAGACAAAAGCCCTACTCGCACGCCCCACGGAGCAAGCCGTTCAGACACGGTGTTAAAATGCTGTTGAGCCAAAATCGTGGTGGGAACCAAAAAGGCGGTTTGCCTACCTGACATCACGCACTTGAACAAGGCTCGCAGGGCGACTTCGGTTTTACCAAAGCCCACGTCTCCGCAAATAAGCCTATCCATAGGCAAATGATGTTCCATGTCTTTTTTGGTGTCTAAAATCGCCTTCCACTGGTCGGGCGTTTCTTCAAAGGGAAAAGCTTCTTCCATTTCGACTTGCCAAGGGGTATCAGGTTCAAAGCTAATGCCTTTAACTTCTTGCCGTGCTTTATAAAGTGCCACCAGCTCATTGGCGATATTTTGAATCGAGTTTTTGACTTTCGCCGTCACCCGACGCCATTCCGCTCCGCCCATTTTAGACAACACAGGTTTCACATCACCCGTGCCGTTAAAACGTGCCAACAAATGCAGTTGCTCTACAGGCAAGAAAAGGCGGTCATTCCCACGATACTGAATCTCAAGGTATTCACGCTTTTCCGTTTCCATGACGATCTGCTTGAGTTCCACAAACTGCCCGATGCCGTGCTTGTGATGCACCACATAATCGTTAGGTTTGAGATCCGACAAGGAGTTAATCGCACGGTCTTGATCCCGCTTATGCTTGTTTTGACGCTCACTTTGGGTACGACGCACTCGCCCACGTCCAAACAGTTCAGCATCGGTGAGATAAATCATTTTGAGATGGGGCAGGTAAACGCCGTCGTTCAAAGCCGTTTTGCAAATAATAATCTCTAAGCCATCTAAAGATTTTTTGAGCTTGGCTTCGTGCAAGGGATTTTCAGCGTCATAAATATCCGCCCAATACTGAGTGGGCAAATCCGCTTCACGACACAGGTCAAGCAAGCGTTGAGGGTAGTCGGTTGCCACCCAAATTTGCACGCCGTCTTTTCGCCATTCTTTCATCGCCACAATGGCTTCGTCCAACTTGGCTTGAAAACGATGCACCACTTCCGCTTTGACGGGATTCTGCAAGGTCACTTGTTCAATATCGGTGAGTGCGGCATCAGGCGTTAAGGCGTGGTGAGCATAGGTATACATCAAGCGATGCGACGACGGTTGATGCAACGCCCGACTAATGACGTTTGCCGAAGCATGCAAGGGATACTGGTCTGCTTTCGCCCCTAAATCCAGCAAATGCCCTTGGCTGATGCCCTTGTCGTATTGCGACGCAAATCGAGCGTCCAAGCTTTCCATTTGCACGCTGGCTTCTTGCCAGTCGTCCAGCACCAAAATCGACGATTTTGTGAGGTATTGCGTTAAATTGTGAAACGGCACCTTAAAGAAGGGGGCATAATAGTTGAGATCATCAGGCACGACGCCTTGTTCGATACTTTGTAACTGTTGCTTGATGTTTTCTGCTAAGCCGTCGAGGTTATTTTTGTCGTCGATTTTTTTGGAATGAGCCTTCAACGCCTTCAACAAAAGCGGTTCGAGTGCGTCCTTACGTTCTTGGGTCAAGACGAGCGTATCGATAGGGAAGACGGTGACGCCGCCGATTTTTTCTACTGATCGTTGGGTTTCAACATCCATGAGGCGAATGTTTTCAACACTGTCCCCAAAAAAGGACAATCTCACGGGCGAGGCATTAACAGGGTAAATATCGAGCAAGTCGCCTCGGCGAGAAAATTCGCCGACGGTTTGCACCAAGTCTTTCGGCGTATAGCCCATGGCAATCAAGCGTTCGACCGCTTCTTCAATGTCTTGCTCGTCGCCTTCTTTCAGCGAAAGCCCTTCGCTTTGCAGATAGTCCAAGCTCGGGAAGGTGGGAATTAAATTACGGGCTTGCACCAAGTAAATGCCTGCTTTTTCCGCTTGTAAATCATGCAAGAACGCATAATGTTCGTTCAAAACAGGGCAAGGAATGCGAGTCATATCATACGGGGAAAAGACGTCCGTCGGGTAGCGATGCACCTGTTCTTGAAAGGCAAAGCTACTTTGAAAGCAGGGTTCCAAGGCTGCGTAAATGTTCAAGACGCTCGGGGCATCGGGGCAAATCACCACGATGGGGGCTTGCGTTTCGCTGAGCATCAATTTTAAGAGCGTGGCTTTAGCCGTAGCGGTTTGCAGATGCTCCAAATGCACGGCTTGGGTTTTCTTACCTGCTTTTTTGGGTTGCAAGACGGCGTGAACATCTTTGTGCTGGTGGATGCGGTGCATCCAGTATGCGGTAGCAAGGCTGTGTTGTAGCTTGGCGTTTGGGGTATCAGGGCTAGGAGGCGTCGGTGCGGAAACCATGAAGGGATCTACCTTTTTTACAAACAAACGGTGTGGAGGAACTTTTTCTATAAGTTCGGAATATCTTATTTTAGCACATTTCCCCATAGTCGGGGGAAATGGCTTTTCAAAATCCTCTTTTCGCCCTTGCGTGAGATTCTGTTTGAGGTAGAATAATCTTAAGTTGTTATTGCTTTTCGTTATTTTATCAATGTATGTATGTTAGGAAATATTCCCATGAATCTTAATCCAGTCAGGTCTCAACCTATGTTAGGTTCAGCGTCGTC
>JAJTHC010000226.1 GCA_021299615.1 Vampirovibrionales bacterium | reverse complement strand
CACGCCGTAAAACGGCTTGCTTTGGTGAGCAATCCCCGCATGGACGTTCACCGTTTTGCCTGCTTCTTCGGACACGGATTCCGCAATGGCGACAAAGCCTTCGCCGAGTTGTGTGACGCTGTCGCCATGACTCATCAACACGTGTTGCGTAGGGTTTAGGTTTGTAAAGAGAGGGCTTGTCGTATCCACCGAGATTTCGGTTTCGCCGTATTCTTTGCGAGAACAACTTTCCACGATGCCTCCGAAATGTTGGGTCATCAACTGCATACCGTAGCAAATGCCTAAAACAGGCACACCCAAGTCAAAAATAGCCCCATCACATTGCGGAGACCCTGCGTCATACACCGAGTGAGGTCCTCCGCTGAGGATGATCCCTTTAATGCCAGCGTCTTGCAAAACGGACGCTTGAACATCGATGGGGTAAATCATGGATTCCACGTTCATTTGACGCAAACGGCGGTCGATGACTTTGGTGTATTGAGCCCCACAGTCTAAAATTGCAATGGGTTCGGGATGGGGATTTGACATGAAGAGCGTCTCCAAATTAGAATGTACATTCATTAAATGAATTAAGAATAAAGCTTAGTGTACCTCAAACAAGGCAAATCATGTTAAACTGCAAAAAATACTAGCGTGATTTGTGATACAATCCACTTGTATACGAAAAAAGGATGCCTCAATGGGCGTAAGCACCGTAAGCACCGTAAGCCTTGAAAGCCTTTCCCCTAACCCAACGGGGTTATTAAGTATTTTGCCACTAGTGTTATATACGCTTTTGGCAGTGTCTTGGTTGTGGTTTAGTTTCCCCACATTGAAGGGGCGACAACGGGCCTATTTCATCGTCAGTTTTGTGACGATGACCTATATCGCCCTTGCCTTTATGAAGTCGCCTTACCTCTATTTAATGGTGCTGGCGATTAGTGCCACGTTTAGCTTTTGTACCTATGTGGTGGATGTCCCTCGCCGATCAGCATCCGTATTGCTGGCGTTCTTGGGCTTTTTATTGCTTTTGCCTTCTGAAGTGAGCCATACCTTGTGGGTGCTATGGTTTATGAGCGTGTCGCTTCAAAATTACTTTTTCTATAAGCGAGGCGTCGTCAAGGCTCGTGGGGACTTGGTCAAATCCACCTTCTTTTGGGGAGGCATCGTACTGGTGAACCTCTTGTTCGTCTACCCGAGTTTAGACAAGCTTTCCTTAAGTTCTTTTATTATTTCAGGGGGATTCGCCAGCGTCTTGCCCTTCTTCTTGTCGGTGGGATTGTCTCCCGCACTGGAATATCTCTTTAACTTTTTGTCGTCTTTGACGTTGTTAGAGCTGTCAAACTTGGATCACCCCTTGATTAAGCGTCTGCAAGTCGAAGCCCCTGGAACCTTTCACCATAGTTTGTTATTGGCGACTCTATCCGAACAGGCGTCTGATGACATTAACGCCAATGGGCTATTGACTCGTGTGGGGTGTTTGTACCATGACATCGGTAAAATGAAGCGTCCGATTTATTTCATTGAAAATCAAGCGTATTTTGGGGTATCGAATCCGCATGATTATTTAAACCCTCGCATGAGCAAGCTTATTGTGACGGCTCACCCGATTGATGGCATGAAGTTGGGGCAGGAATATCAGTTGCCTGACGCCATTCAAGCCTTTATGCCTGAACATCATGGCACGCTTATTTGTGGATACTTCTACGCTCAAGCCCTTAAAGAAGAAGGCAAGGGGCATGTGACCAAAGCTCAATTCCGCTATTCAGGGCCTAAGCCACAGACTCGTGAAACCGCCATCGTGATGCTTGCCGATGCTGCCGAATCCGCCGTGCGTGCCTTAAACTCCCCCACCCCCGACCAAGTGGATGCCTTGCTAGAAGTCATTTTCAAACAACGCATTGAAGACGGTCAGTTTGACGAATGCCCCATTACCATGCAAGAAATCTGGAAAATCAAGAAGTCGTTTACCAAGGGCTTAAGTGCGATTCATCATCAGCGGGTCAATTATGCAGAAAAAATCAGCCAAGTACGTTCTGTGGGCAAGTCTAACCCCATAGGTAAAGGCTATATTCAACCGCCTGCTTAGCAGAAACTAACTCTTCCACTTCGACCAAAACGAGCCTTTGGGATTCCCTTGCATGCGTCGAGCTAAATTCATTAACTGACTCACAGGGGTAGAAAAAATACCTTGCGTGCTTTCCTCTTCCTCATCATTCACTTCAGTGGCGTATAGGTCTTCTAACTTAGATGTCAAACTTTCGACGGAAGCCAGCTTGGTGATTTTACCGTCTTGAGCAAAGGAAATCGCCCCTGTTTCTTCAGAAACCACCAAACACACCGCATTTGAAATTTCGGTTAAACCAATCGCCGCCCGATGCCGTGTACCGTAACGCCAACTTAGGTTAGGATCTTCCGTTAAAGGGAGTAAAACCCCTGCTGAAACAATGTGGTTTTCTCGATTGATGACCATAGCTCCGTCATGCAAAGGGGTATTAGGGTGAAAAATAGTGAGTATTAAAGGCGCCGACATAATCGCATTTAGGGGAGTCCCCATTTCAAGGTAATGAGCATCCAACGACTCTTCAGGATCCAAATCCAACACAATCAATGCCCCTGTTTTTGACTTTGACAAAAAGCGAATAACATCGCTTAAGGTTTTGACCGCTTGCCAAGGTTCTCCGTAAGAAAGGGAAGACTTCACAACATTTGCACTTAAACTCAGCCAATCATTTTGACCAAAAAAGAGCAAGATTCGACGTAGTTCAGGTTGAAAAATAACGATTAAACCAATCACGAGTAATTGAATACTCGTACGGAACACAATTTCTAAAATCATGAATTGAAACTTTTGAGCCAATGCCCAAAGTCCAACCAACAAAATCAAAACAATAAATAACCCTTTTACCAAGTGATCCGCATGACTATAGCGAATAAACTTGTTGTGAACGTAATATAAAATGCCTGCTAAAATCGTGAACTGCACAATAATCCGCCACGAATTAGGCAGTAAAGCACCTAGCCATTCATTATGTTGTAGCAGATTTTCCATTGCTTCCACCCTCTTTTCACATACGTTTATTATCGCACAAAAAGGTAATTTCTCGCTATCCCTCACATAATGGGAGAAATGCGTACCCTCTATATAGAGGAGTGCTTTAGAGAAGCTGTTTAAGGTGCCGATACCTAGAACAAGAACCTCTCCACAGTATCTTCTTATCCTGTGGAGTTGTGAATTGGCGGAGATTTCACCCTATGACTTCAGCTCAAAATCCCTTTGAACAATCCAAGGCATCCGAAAAGCCCAGCATGGCTCAAAATGTAAGCAAAACGGTTTTGCCTACGGATGCCGTCATTCCACAATTACAACAAAACTTTGTGAGACAAGATCAACACACCTATGCGGTGATGCCTCGTCAAAGTACCAAAAGCAATAACGTGGCAGATTATCTAAACTTGGTGGAACGGGTGGCTCGTGCGGAGTTTCGCCGTATTCCGCCTCACATGGTGGAACTTGAAGAACTCATTAGTATTGGGGCGTTGTCGGTTCAAAACTTGATTAACACCAAAAGCCCAGAAGATATGGCTCGTTTGAATATCTCGTACATGGCAACCGCCATTCGTTGGGGGATTCGTAACGAGATTCGGGTGCGTTTGAAGTGGTATACCCTCAAGCATAAAAAAAATGATGGCGTCGATGAAGCAGGCAACAGCATTGAAAGCGTCCGTGAAGCGGTGTATGAGACGATTTTGTCGATTGATAGCTTGCAAACCAGTGAAGACGGCACCACCAGCTTCGACACCATTGCCGACGGTTCAGCCACCCCTGAAGAAGAGCTTGAAATTTCTGAATTGGGTAAAGCGGTAAAAAAAGCGATTAAGGCGTTGCCCCCTCGTGAAAAGTACATTATGGAATGTCGCTTTTACAAGAACATGCAGGTCAAAGATATTGCGGATGAAATGGGGCTTTCGAGTTCTCGTATTACACGTATTGTGCAGTCCTGCTTGGATGATGTGCGTAAATATCTCAAGGATAGAATGTACATTCAGGATTAATCTGTCTAACCCAACAAGCCTTGCAACTGCTCTTCCAGCAGACGAAGCTGTTGGTTGACTTCATCCAGCAAATGCTTGTTTTTCGCCACCACCTCTTCACTGGCACGAGCCAAAAACTGCGGATTGTTGAGCATCCCCAAGAGTTTTTGTTGCTCCTTACTTAAAGTCGCTTCTTGCTTCTTCAAACGACCCACTTCTTGTTCCACATCGATCAAGCCCGCCAACGGCACCATAATTTTACAATGCCCCACCACGCCAGTCGCCACTTGTTCTGGCTTTTGCGTGATCTGGCGTTCAATGGTAAGCTCGCCCAACGCCACAAAGTGACGCAAGGTTTCTTGCGTACGTTGAAGCACACGGTAATCCTGCCCTTCGGATGCTTCAAACAAGGCATCGACAGGCTTAGAAGGAGGCACATTGTACTGCTGACGAATCTGCCTCAACGCACGCACCACACCGAGCAAAAAGCTCACTTCTTCATTTAAATTGCTATTATGGTAATAAAGGTTTTCTTGTTGCGGAAACGCCGAAACGCTAATACTAATGCCTTTTTTCAGAGGTAGACGTTGCCACAAGGCTTCCGTGATATACGGCATAATGGGATGCAACAACTTTAAAATGCCTTCCAGCAACTGGTGCAAAATCAAGCGAGTGTTGGCTTTAAGGGCTTCATCTTCGCTTTTCATGGGGGCTTTGGCGTATTCAATGTACCAATCGCAGAATTGGTACCACACGAAATCCAGCATGAGCTGAGCATATTCGCCTAAACGATGCTCACTGAGCATACGGTTGGCTTCACGCACCACAAACTCATAACGCCCCAAAATCCAACGATCCATATCGCTGAGTAAGGCGGTGTCGAGTTCGCTGGCAATTTCGCCTGATTCGAGGTGCATCAACACAAAGCGAGACGCATTCCACAATTTATTACTAAAGAGCTTGCCTTGCTCAAGTTTGTCTTTCGAAAGCTTAATATCTTGACCGCCATAAGTAATGAGGTTGATGAGGGCAAAGCGAAAGCCGTCGCAGCCGTTTTCGTCAATCACCACAACAGGATCAATCGTATTGCCTTTGGATTTGGACATTTTCTGCCCTTTTTCATCTCGAATTAAGCCATGAATATACACGGTTTCAAACGGCGATTTCCCCGTCATTTGATGCCCAAACATCGTCATGCGAGCCACCCAAAAGAAGATAATATCAAAGCCTGTCACCAACATCGATGTCGGGTAAAAGTCCTTAAAATCTTGAGCATTTTCGTCGGGCCAGCCCATGGTGCTAAAGGGCCATAAGCCCGATGAAAACCACGTATCCAGCACATCGGGATCTTGAGTCCAGTTTTCAACATCCACAGGCGCCGTTTCGCCGACGTAGATTTCACCGCTCGTATTGTGATGCCACGCAGGAATGCGATGCCCCCATAACAATTGACGAGAAATACACCAGTCGTTGATGTTGTTCATCCACCGCAAGTATTCTTTGCCCCAGCGTTCAGGCACATAATGCAATTCGCCCTTCTCATAAGCGTCTAAACAGGCTTGAGCAAGGGGTTTGGTGTTGACAAACCATTGCTTCGACAAGAGCGGTTCGATGACTTCGCCACTACGTTGCGCACGTCCGACACGGTGGGCATGCGGATTTTTGGCTCGTAGGTAGCCTTGCCCTTCAAGCAGGTGTTCGACTTGTTCACGCACCTTCCAGCGATCCAAACCATGCAAGGCTTGCGGAATGAAGTCCAGCGGAAGTAGTTCCGCCTTGTCATTAAAAATACGCAGAGGCGTCAACTGATGCCGAGAGCCGACTTCAAAGTCATTGGGGTCGTGGGCTGGCGTAATTTTCAACGCCCCTGTGCCAAACTCGATTTCCACATAATCGTCGCCAATCACAGGGATCTTGCGTCCTGTAAGAGGCAGTAAAACAGTTTGCCCGATATATTTGGCGTAGCGTTCATCCTTAGGATTGACGGCAACTGCCACGTCTCCAAAGAGCGTTTCAGGACGTGTGGTCGCCACAATGAGTTCGCCTCCACCGTGAGTCAATGGGTAAGCAATATGCCACAAGTAGCCTTCTTCATCGGTGTAATCGGTTTCAATATCCGAAATGGCCGATTGTGTGGCAGGATCCCAATTGACGATGCGTTCGCCTCGGTAAATAAGTCCTTCTTTATATAAGTCGACAAAGGTTTTGCGGACGGCATCACTTAAGCCTTCATCCAACGTAAAGCGAGAACGTGACCAATCAGGTGAAATGCCCAAGCGTTGAAACTGCGTTTTGATATTAGTTTGGCAAGATTTTGCCCAATCCCACACTTTTTCAATAAAATCTTCACGACTCAAGTCATGCCGCAAGGTGCCTTTGGGAAAGCCCTCGACGTCGCCAGCCTTCAAACGACGCTCGACAATTGATTGCGTGGCAATGCCTGCGTGATCCATCCCTGGCATCCACAAGGTGCGATGCCCCAGCATCCGATGCCAACGGGTAAAGACATCTTGAATGGTGTTGTCCAACGCATGCCCCATGTGTAGGTTGCCTGTCACATTTGGCGGAGGAATGACCATACTAAAGTGAGGAATACTCGATTTGTCTTCAGGCGTTGCTTGCCCTTGGGCGTCAAACCAAGCATTCAAAGCGACATCAGGCTCAAAGAGGTTCTGTTCCAGCCAAAATGCATAGCAGGTGGATTCAATGGTGTGGGGTTGATACGCCGTCGGCAAGGCATCTTGGGGAAATAAGTTGGGATGAGGCATGAGGGAGACTCTCTCTAAATAATTTTTAGGTCTTTTGACCTATTATCACACAAATAAGGGATAAATGTAACAAAAAAGGGAGAGAAACGCCTTTTCTGTTACGATAGCTTCACATTTTTGTCACGTTCGGCGTATTTGCCGTATAATGAGGATTGTATTTGTAAAAAAATCCCTTTCTATAAGGTTATTTGCCGTCACACCTCAAAAAACCGTTGATGTGCGTCCTTATAGAATCCCTCTTTTCGTTATGGTGACCTTCGGTTACTTAAGTTTACCCCTCCCAACCCATTTGCGTTTTGCTTGTAAATGGATTCAATTAAAAAAGGAAACCCGTCATGGCGACTCCTTCTGTAAAAGCTCCTTTAAATGAAAACATCACACCTTCTGAAAACCTAGGTGTTTACTTGCGTAATGAAAGCAGTACCCCTGCTTCCGCTCAAAAAGAACTCGACGTGCTTTGGTCTCAAACGGCGGACACGCAAGTGCTTTCCGATATAAAAGAAGAGCATCATCCTTTATTGACCTTTGTGGCAGGTTTGCTCACGGGTTTAATTTTAACCACCTTGTTCTTTTGGGTCTTTAATTCACGCCCCCAAACCCCTGCAATGGATGCCGTTAGTCAAGCCGTTGTTCAAGAAACGGTTAAAGATACCCCTAAATCCGTGACGGCTCCTCAAGCTGTAGAAAAAGCGTCCCCTAATGTGGTTGCTGAACCAACGGCAGAACCCACGGCGGATAAAGCGGTGAAAGCCACGATGTACACTGTGAAAAGTGGCGATACCTTAGGTGGGATTGCTCACAAGTTTTACGGATCCTATTCGCCTGATTATGTGGCTCGTTTGAAAAAAGCCAATAATTTGAA
The DNA here is from genome assembly GCA_021299615.1 of Vampirovibrionales bacterium. GTDB lineage: Bacteria > Cyanobacteriota > Vampirovibrionia > Vampirovibrionales > JAJTHC01 > JAJTHC01. The sequence goes on along the minus strand of JAJTHC010000226.1, from coordinate 1,341 downwards.
GGGTGATGCCTTGAAGTTGGATCAAGAACTCGTCATTCCTCCTAAAAACTATTAAGTTTCGGAATAATACCTTCAACTACATACGCTTTGCGTATGATTTACCCATAACGGAGTTATGGTTTACATAGGCTAAAAATGTGTTTATTTGCTACTTTAATTTAGAGATTTACAAGGTCTGCCTCTAAAGTCTTTTGTAATTGACTGTGAATAACTATTTTAGCATTAAGGTTCTTGGGGGTTGTGAACTGCCCTACTACCTTATAATTTTCTTGTAATAATTGCAATAGAGATTCTTTATATTGTGTATCCGGATTGCCGCCTAAATGACCTCCTTTGGTTTCATACAAAAAATAAGTAGATTCTCCGTTTGGGTTATTTTGTGCTTTCACCAAAAAATCAGGATAAATGTTTTTTCTCTCCCAACCTTTTATCTTGTATTGATTGCGTTTCTTTTCAATAATTCGATACCACCACACAACGGCGGTTTCATCATCTAAATACCAAGCAACCTTTTTTTCATCTTTATTGCCTATAAATTCTTTCATTACGGGTAGATATAATGCTTTTTCAATAGGTTGCCCGCTTTCTTTGTAGAGTTCTTCACCTTTTGGTAAGAAGTAGTCTAAAGGTTGCCAAACAAGGTCTTCTTTAATTAAATCTGCTTTTAAGTTGAATTGAATCTTGTTGTCTTTTACCATTTTTTTGAATAAAGTTTCACACTGGAGGTATATTTGTTTTTCCGCTTCTTGCACATATTCTTCGCAACGACCGAAAGAATCTCTAGCATTTTGTATGCTATCTAGCACTGGGGATACCACCTGATAAGCTACCCAAGCATTAGGTATTACTTTTTTGAACTTACTCAAAATGTAAAGCACATCTAAACGACTGTATTCTAAAGACTGTGGGATTCTAAGCTGTTGATTTTCAATTTTATTGTCTTGGTTCATATTGATAAGATATGACGTGGAAGTGTCTTTTGTATGGTTTAGCGATACTTCGCTTGGAGTGAGTTTGATTTTTGAGTAATCAATTTGAGGGAGCAAATGCTGTTCCCAAGAAAAAGCAACCACCGAACCATCTTCGTGTTGATAAGTTAGATAGGGTAGAAATACCTGTTCTTCTTTAAATTTAGGATTCCGAGTAATTTTTAGCTGTCCCTTATCCTCTTGCAACACCTTGCCGTCGTCTGTTTTCGTATTGATAAAATCAGCACTAAACCCCTCTGATTCTAACCCTTCTTTGATGGCTTTATAAGTCTTTTCAACATCTTTTTCTAAGGCGAACACATAGCTTTCATTCAATGCAAGTTCTGTAAAGGCTTTGGCGTAAGGTTGCCTT
>JAJTHC010000189.1 GCA_021299615.1 Vampirovibrionales bacterium | reverse complement strand
TAGACGTTCGAGGGTGAGGTTAAACCCTAGACTCCGTTTGTGAGTTTAACCGCCCCCTAACCCCCTCCTAAAATTAGGAGGGGGGACAAAACCACTGTTTTATTGTTGAACAAAACGTCCTGAAACGCTTTGTAACAAAAACGCAATAAGACCCAGTTGATTGTTTTTATTATGTTGTAAGAACAATCAACACCAAAGGTTGAGACGTTTTATAAACCTGTACCCCCCCTAAATAATACACCAAGAAAGTGAACCTATTATGCCAACTCTTAATTCAATGACGATTAACGGAGTACTATTAGCTCCTAAAGGTCCTACCAAAGTTGCCGATTTCAAAAACAACAAATTAGATATTAATGCAGAAAAGACTCCAAATGGATTTTCTATTTCTAGCTTACAGCAGGGTAATATTAACGCTGGCGATATTGGAACCGCTAATACTATAGTAGAACAATGGATGCAGGAGTCACTCAAGAACAGTGTCCTAGAAGAAACAAAGAAGCCTATGTTCGGCGAAGGGTAAACAAGGCGTCTCGTAATTCGGTCGCCTTGTCAAAATCCAACAGCTTGGCGGCCGCCTTCATCTCCGATTCCAACTCGTCCAGCAAGACGGCTTGCTTGTCCGCAGGCAAGGTCTTAAACACTTCAGGATGCATCCAATCCCCTGCTTGAGCAGGCGACTTGTCGTCTCCAGCCGTTTTCGTGCCACCCAGCATGTCCAACAAACCGTTGTTAATCGCCTTTTTAATCGTCACAGGCACGATGCCATGCTCGCTATTATACGCCATTTGCTTCTGCCGACGGCGTGCCGTCTCTTCCATCGCACGAGCCATGCTCGGTGTCACCTTGTCCGCAAATAAAATCACCCGCCCTGCCGAGTTCCTCGCCGCACGCCCGATGGTTTGAATCAAGGCGTGATCGCTCCGCAAGAAGCCTTCTTTGTCGGCATCCATAATGCACACCAAGCTCACTTCAGGCAAATCCAAGCCTTCACGCAACAAGTTCACGCCCACCAGAATATCATAATGCCCCAAACGCAGATCTTGAATAATCTGCACACGGTCAATCGGCTTGATTTCACTGTGCAAGTACCGCACTTGCAAGCCCATGTTCTGCATGTATTCGGTGAGATCTTCCGCCATGCGTTTGGTCAAGGTCGTAATCAGCACACGTTCATCCCGAGCCAAAATCACCTCAATTTCAGACACCAACTTGTCCACCTGCCCCTCAATCGGATGCACGTCCACCAAGGGATCCAGCAAGCCTGTCGGGCGAATCACTTGTTCAGCGACAAAACTACTTTCCGCCAGTTCGTACTTGCTAGGGGTCGCCGAAACATACAGCAATTGCCCGACTCGTGCCATGAACTCGTCAAACATTAGGGGGCGGTTGTCTTTGGCACAAGGCAGGCGAAAGCCGTAATCCACCAGTGTTTGCTTACGTGAACTGTCCCCATGATACATGCCTCGCAATTGCGGAATCGTCACATGGCTTTCATCAATGAACATCAGCATATCTTTGGGGAAATAATCAATCAACGTTTTAGGCGGCGTCCCCGGTGGGCGACCCTCAAAAATACGGCTGTAATTTTCCACCCCAGGGCAGTAGCCCAGCTCCTTGATGCTTTCCATGTCCCTTAAGGTGCGTTGATGCAAGCGTTCCGCTTCAAACTCCTTGCCTTCGTGACGCAATTGTTCGAGCCTGTCCTTCATTTCAAGCTTGATTTGAGCCAAGGCTTTGTCGATATAGCCTTCATCCGTGACATAGTGAACCGCAGGGTACAGCACATATTTGTCCAAACTTTGCAGGATTTCGCCCGTGGTGGAATCCATAAAGTAAATGGATTCGAGCGTTTCGTCGAAAAACTCGAGTCGCAAAACGGCTTCTTCGTTGGCAGGGAAGACGTCAATCACATCGCCACGCATTCTAAAATGCGAGCGAGTCAATTCCAAATCGTTCCGCATGTACTGGTTTCGTAACAGTTGATGCAACAACGCTTCACGCTTATAATCTTGCCCCAGCTCAAAGCGAATGGCGGATTCGAGGTAGACTTCAGGCATCCCCAAACCGTAGATGCACGAGACGGACGCAATCACGATGACATCCCGCCGTTCAAAGAGCGATCGTGTCGCCGAATGTCGCATCCGATCGATTTCTTCGTTGATGGTAGCGGTTTTTTCGATGTAGGTGTCGGAACGAGGGATGTAGGCTTCAGGCTGGTAAAAATCGTAGTAGCTAATGAAGTATTCAACGGCATTTTCGGGGAAAAAATCCTTGACTTCGTTGTAAAGTTGGGCAGCGAGCGTTTTATTGTGAGCCATAATCAGCGTCGGGCGTTGAAGTTGTTGGATGACGCTTGCCATGGTGAAGGTTTTCCCTGTGCCTGTAGCTCCGAGCAGGGTCATGGCTCGTGTTTCGGGGTTGGCAAGCTGTTCGACAATGTCGGCGATGGCTTTGGGTTGATCGCCCGCAGGGGCATACGGCGTGTGGAGTCGAAAGGCATCGGGGGCTTCTAGGTGGGGCGTGAACATGGGGTATCCTTTATAGCCGTTTTATAATTTCCTGTACCGTGTCTATACTTTGTCGCTACGATTATTTTGTTCCGTTATGTAGGTCTGTCTACACGCCCTCACAAAATAATCTAGGCTCCTCGTCTAGCCTACTGTACAGAAAACTCTAAAACGGCTATACAAAGGGTTTTATTTCTCTAATTAAACCGCCAATACCCCTTTTTGACAAGCGACGGCTGCATTAAGACTTTCTAAATCCGCTTTTATCTTTTCAGCCAAAATCTTCGCCATGCGAACAGGAACCGCATTGCCAATCATTTTATAGCCAGCCGCCACATGGGTATAATGAAAAATAAAGTCATCGGGAAAGGTTTGGATTCTCGCACATTCTCTCACACTTAAGCGACGGTACATATGTTCTTGTTTTGGCACAAAAATACGTTTGTTTTGTTCGACAAACAACATTTTCGGGGCTTGCGGATGCAAAGGAGCATGCCTGCCCCCTGCTTGAATCGTGAAAGAAACCTCATCCCACGCCCTTACCCGATTACGAGACATGTAAATCGTGGAAAATCCGCCTGTCATATATTCGTGATTCGCTATTGTACAAGCGGTTTGATTCGTTTTGTTCTGCTCTAAAGCAGGAAGAGCGGTGTTTTGCAAGTCAAAAATCGTTTCTGCCAAGGTGATTTTTTCTGAAAAATAAGGTGTAGATGCTTCAGGAAACTCAAAGGTTAAGCCCAAATCGCTACGATACCCCACAAAAAAGACCCGCTTTCTATCTTGAGGCACTCCATAATCCGCTACATTTAAGAGCTTGAAACTCAAGGTATAGCCACAGTCTCTAAATAGGGTTTTGATATTGTCTAAGGCATCACGATGACGAGGCAATAACATGCCTGATACATTTTCCGCCAAAAAGAACTTAGGTTGCTTGGCTTTAAGCATGCGAATAAAGTCGTAAAACAACTGTCCTCGCTTATCATCGATGCCTCGTAATGCCCCTGCTTCACTCCAACTTTGACAAGGCGGGCCGCCGATAATGCCGTCACAATCAGGCAGTTCAGACGCTTCAATATTGGTAATGCTTCGTCTGTCTAAAACCGTGTGACGATGGTTTTTTTCGTAGGTTTCCCAAATCTCTTTATCGTATTCATTCGCCCATAAGACATCAAAACCTGCTTGTGAAAAACCGAGGTCTAATCCACCAGCCCCAGCAAAGAAAGTCGCAATTTTCATAGAGTACTCCTTAGGGCTTGGTAAATGTAATGAACTTCGCTTGGATTTGTTTAGCAGGATTATTGGGATTATCAATCAAGACATCTTGAATAGAAAGCCCCAAATTTTGAGCTTCTAGCAACAAGTTTTGATCTTCTAATGAAAAGCGACTGAATTTTTTAAACGTCATTAAACAGGTGAAAGAAAAGCTAGCGTGTGAATCAGGCAAGTTTAAATGCTTAAAAATTTTAAATGGACTTTCGATATGCCACATCCCTCGAATACGAAGATCTGTAATACCTAAGGGATCCACCTTTTTAATTTTGCCAAGTTCTTTTGTTGGTGAAAAATCAACATCGGGGATTTCCACAATACCACGGTTGATTTTTTGTTTAAGGTTTAAGTAAATAGATTCATCGGCAACAAAGCAATCTCCATACACAAAAAATAAGGCATTCAAGGCATTTTGCTTACGAACCCCAATGACATATAAAAGATCTTTCTCCGTCCATTCTTCAGCATCCTTACACCCTTGAGTGATTAAGGGGCTATCTGCAAGCAAAAAACGTTTAGGATGAGAGCTGTTTAAGGCTAAATTAGTGAAGGCATTTTCAAGTTTTTTGACTTCAATCGCATCGCCATTTTTTAACATCATATCAGGTGGATTGTTTTTATTACCCAAGTAAGAAAAGACTTCTTGGAATGCCTTTTTTTGTTCTTCTGCTTGCAAATGCAACGATTGAGAAAAGGCTTTTTTGACATAATCTTCCAAGGCATCGCCCATGGCATTCGCACGATTGGAATTGAGTGTAGATGCTTCTAAAGATACTTCATTAGAATACTGTACAATATGTAAAAGAGCTTTTAAAAGATTCATGCAGACTTCCTTCTTATAACATTGAAGTATAGCATTTAAAAAATAGAACGCTATAATTGGATGTCAAAATCTTTACAAAAGCCAATAACGAGTCCCCTTGAGTTCGCCTGTTTTCTTGACAATGTCTAAATCCACCAAGCCCTGCAAATCCCGAGTCGCCGTGGCTGGCTAAGTCCTAGGCTCCAAAATACCCGACTTTTCAGAAAACTCTAAAATTGGCTATACTTGAATCCGCCATGATATTATCTCGCAAAAGATACCTCAATACGCTAAAAGCTATTTTCAAAGACCAGCTCATTGTAATCTAAAGGCCCCGAACGATCACGAGCAGGCTGGATGCCTTTACCCACCACAATCATCATACCCAACAAATAATCCTTTGGTAATTTAATTATTTTTTCTACAGGTTCAGGCTGAAAGCCAATCATGGGGCAAGTATCATAACCCATGGCTTTCGCAGCCAGCATCAAGGTCTGAGCGGCCATACCAATAGAACGTAAGGCTTCGTCGTGCTGTAGATCTTCTTTACCGTCATAAAACTGAAGCGTCATACCCGAAAGGGCTTCGGCGACTTCAGTAGGGGCTTGGTACCAATAGCGTTTGGGATTGTCTACAGGGGCTTTAAGATCTGCACAAAGCAATACAACCATGGATGCGTCTAACACTTGGGCTTGATTCCAGCTCGCTTCTTTTAGTTCTTGCTGGATCCCTTTGTCACGAATTACTACAAATCGATAGTTCTGAATGTTAAAAGACGTTGGCGTCTTCAACACAGCATTCATAAGTTTTTTTACATCTTCGTCAGGCATTTGGTGAGTTGGATCATAATGCTTAATGGAACGACGTTGTTCAATCGCTTCGAAAGTGTCCATCATCATACTAGGCTTCCTTTAGTGCAAATAGTAATAAGTATAAATCAATCTTTTACTAATTATAACCATAAATAGCCCAAAAGTAAAAACGACTTTGGTGAGACTAATATAGCCAAGTTTAGAATTTTCTGTACAGTAGGCTATTCTAGGAGCCTAGACTCGCAGATGTGTGAGGTGTACACAAACGACCATAAGCACATCGAGAATCGTAGCGACAACAAAGAGACACTGTACAGGAAATTATAAACTTCGCTATATAAATAAGCGACACGGTAAGCTTTGGAGTTTAGTCAAAGAGACATTTCTTATTCTTTTATTAAATCTCAAAAAAAATGAGATTTTCACGCAATTTTTTAGTCAGAGCTGTTTTAATTCTATATAGGTGGGACTTTGGGGAAGGACTCACTAAAAATAATATAGTATAAAAAGAAGGGGTTGTCTAATACATGTCTAATTCACATGAATCAATTTATTTTGAATCACCATTTACAAGCGATGATTTAATGGTCTTAAAACAACGTATTGCTATTGAAATGGTTAAACAAAGCTATGAACGTCCTTCTTTTAGGTACAAAGCGATATTGAACAGCTTAAGAGTACTCGCCTTAGGGGTATTTATGTCCTGCATGGGAGCCGTCTTGATGCTACCCGTTGTTTTGTTACGTTTAAGGTAACAAAACGTTCGGTGGGTAAGCACAAAATGGAAGTGAGGGGAAAGAAATCCCCCTCACTTCAGTTCTAGCGTTGAAAAACTAGTTTTTGTCACGCTGGACGTTCTTGGATTCGCTCAACCAGCTCATCATGCCACGCAATTTGCGACCCGTGACTTCAATCGGATGGTTAGAATCCGCTTCCACCAAGCTTTTGAGTTGAGGCATGCCTGCACGCACATCGGCGGTGAACTCACGAGCAAAGGTGCCGTCTTGGATTTCTTTCAAAATCACTTTCATGCGAGCCTTCGTGTCGGCATCCACCACACGAGGTCCACGGGTGACATCCCCATAACGAGCCGTGTCGCTAATGGAATAACGCATGTCATCCAAGCCACCTTCGTACATCAAGTCGACAATCAATTTCAATTCGTGTAAGCACTCAAAGTACGCCATTTCAGGGGGATAGCCCGCTTCAGTCAAGACTTCAAAGCCTGCTTTCACCAAGGCTGCAGCGCCTCCGCAAAGGACGGCTTGCTCGCCGAATAAATCGGTTTCGGTTTCATCTTTAAAGGTGGTTTCAATCACGCCACCACGTCCGCCACCGACGCACGCCGCATAACCCAAAGCGATTTCTTTCGTTTCACCACTGGCGTCTTGATGAATCGCCATTAAGCAAGGCACACCACGACCACGCTCATACTCGGAACGCACCAAGTGACCGGGTCCTTTAGGCGCAACCAAGAACACGTCCACATCGGCAGGAGGCGTAATATAGCCAAAGTGGATGGCGAATCCGTGGCTGAACATCAAGGCTTGCCCTTTGCGGAGCTTGCCTTCAAAATACTG
>JAJTHC010000241.1 GCA_021299615.1 Vampirovibrionales bacterium | reverse complement strand
ATGCTCGACAGTCACGAGTTTGATCGTTTGGTCAGTGACTTTGAGGCGTTGTCGTTGTGGAATCCTGAACTGCCGAGTACTTTGAATCCCGACGCTGCCAATGGCTTAAAGGTGCAGATTAACGACAAGGAAGAACGTCTGTTTTACAGCTTGCGTGATTTGAAGTTGTTTATTGACGAGCGTGGCAAAAAAGGCATGGGCTTGCAACGCTTTAAAGGCTTGGGCGAGATGATGCCCCAGCAGTTGTGGGACACCACCATGAACCCCGAAACACGGACGCTTTTGCAGGTGGAAGTGGAAGAAGCGGTTGCTGCTGATAAGCTCTTTGATGTGTTGATGGGCGAGCGAGTGGAGCCTCGTCGTCACTTTATCGAATCCAACGCCCACAAGGTCTCAAACCTAGACGTGTAATTTTGGGGATAAATTGTTAAGCTATGATTGACTCTTCCAGTAGACATCCAAGCACTAAATCCGAGCGGGTGAGCGTACTGCGACCCCCGAGCGATTTTGCGGATGTCGTTGCAAGGAATGATGCGACGAGGTGGGTCAAAGGGGGAGGATTTTCAAGGAGGGGGAATGAGGGAGGAGAAACGCAATACGTCCTCCCTTCCCCCTCCTTGAACCGCCTTTAGAGGTGTTGGAGACCTTTGGCGGAGCAAAGGTCTCTGACGACCGACCAGCTAAAGAAAGTAGCTAACCAAAACTAAAAAATCAACAAAAGAAGTACCCTATGAAATCATTTACCAAACGTCCGCATACGCCGTTTCGCATCTACTTTTCCGTGTCGAGCGAAGGCTTTGGGCATTCGTCTCGAGCCATGGCACTCACCAAAACCTTTGAACCGCATGAATACATCATCGGCTCCTACGGCATTGCGTTGGATCGCATGAAGGGCTTGGGCTATCATTGCATCCCCATTCCGCAAGAACTCAAGCTGGTGGGAAGCAACGGCGGTTTTGATGTGGGGGCGACGATTTTCAATACGCAAAGTGCCGTCTTCAATTTTAATCAGCTGGTGCAAGAAGAAATGGATCTCATTCGGGATTATGGCGTCACGCTGGTGGTGGCGGACGGTCGTATTGCCCCTGTGGTTGCTGCCTCTCGCATGGATGTACCGTGCTTGGTCTTGACGAATCAATCGGCGTTTTATCCGTTTTTTGCGAAAGACACGCCACTGGTGAAACTGCTTGGTGTGAGCTTTGAATGGGTTATGAAGTTTTGGCTCTGTAGTGCGGAAGAGATTCTCATTCCTGATTTTCCACCGCCTTACACGGTGTGCCTGCCGAATTTGAGCCTAAAGCCCAAGGTCAAAAAACGAACGCATTTCCTCGGTCCTTTGGTGACTTTTAATCCTGATGAGGTCACGCCTCTTGAGTTACCTGAAGCGGAAGGCAAGGTCTTAATTGTGGTTACACTCGGGGGGCATGAGTATCGACGGCCTTTGTTTGATGCCGTCTTGGGCATGGCGTTTGATTTTCAGCAGTATCATTTTGCCGTTTTGACGCCTTTTGTACCGAATGACGGTCAACCCATGCCCGAAAACGTGACGCTACATTCCACGATTACGGACTGCTCGTCGTTTTTTAAGGCAGCTCAAGCGGTGATTACGCAAGCAGGGCATAGTTCGGCGATGGAGCTGATGACCTTGGGCAAGCCATGCGTGGTGGTGCCAGATGCCAAGCAGATCGAGCAGGAACATAATGCCCAGCGTTTGGTTGATTTGGGCATGGGTTTAAAGTTGGAGTATCCTGATTTGACGAGCGAAAGCTTGGGGGATACCTTGCGTGAATTGCTCTTGCAAATGGACTGGTTTCAAAGTAACGCCGAAGGCTTTGCTCGATTCGCCAAAACGTTGAACGGAGCCAAATATGGATCGGACTTGTTGCACAGCTACGCCCAGCGTTTGCGGGCGTATTAGCTTTGGGGCGTAGGCTTGACTTTTGTAAGAGGATTCGTTATAATAGGAAAGTAATCTCTAGGCGAGCGTACCTGCGACATAGTGGGCTACCAGTACCCTAGAGGTTTTAGTTTTTAAGGATCTTTTATTTTCATGTTGCGTGTTGCTATAGTAGTAGATGGTGCTTTCTTTCTCAAAAGTTTTAAAAATCGTTATACAGATTTTGATTCGAAAAATCCTGCCACAGTGGCAGACGTATTACATAAGCTTGCCTTAAAGCATCTTAATACGGATGACTATTTATATCGCATTTTTTTCTATGATTGTTCCCCTATATTAAAACGTGTCCAACTCCCTAAAAGTAAAAAAGGCTTGAGTTTAGAAAAGGGAGCGGAAGCTCAATTTAGACTTGCTTTACATGAACATTTAAAAGCAAAGCGTAAAGTAGCGATTCGTTACGGAGAACTCTATGATGGTTCTGAAGATACTTGGAAGCTGAAAGAAGGTCGTACAAAGCTTTTATTACAAGGTAAAAAAAGTTTTGAAGAATTGACGGATGAAGATTTTCAATACAATGCCTTACAAAAAGGGGTAGACCTGAAACTGGGTTTAGATATTGCGTCACTCGCTTATAAAAAACAAGTCGAAAAAATCGTTTTAGTTGCAGGCGATTCTGATTTTGTCCCTGCGATAAAGTTGGCTCGGCGTGAAGGCATTGATGTTGTGTTGGACTCACTAGGTCAACCGATTCGGAAAAATCTAAGTGAGCATGTGGATGGAATTCGTTCCGTTAAAATTACCTTAGAAGATTTTCAAACTGTATCGGATTCAATCACACATGACACTCCCTAGCCTTGAAGAAAAACCTGTTTTCGTCCAACGATTGTTTAACCGCATCGCTACACGTTACGATGCCTTGAACAATATTATTTCCCTAGGAATGCACTGGGGATGGAAACGTCATGCCGTCGCCTGCCTGCAACTCACCCACGACCAACACGGCTTAGACGTCTGCACAGGCACAGGCGATCTGCTTGGTTTGATGCTCCCTTATGTCGGAGCCTTTGGTGAGGTGACAGGGCTCGACTTTAGCGAGAAAATGCTGGCGGTGGCGAAAGATCGTTATAACAACGTCTCAAACCTAACGCTTGTGCAAGGCGATGCCATGCACCTGCCTTTTGCCGACGATAGCTTCCACGCCAGTATTATTAGCTTTGGCTTGCGGAATGTCGCCGATATTCGCCAAACGATCGCCGAAATGATTCGATGCACAAAAGCTGGCGGACGCATCATCAACCTAGACACAGCCCCCATCACCAGCCTGCCCTGCTTTTCGTGGTATTTCAAGCATGTGATGCCTCGTTTTGGCGAGCTACTCGCAGGCGATAAGGAAGCGTATCAGTACTTGCAAGCGTCGACGGAAGCGTTTGAATCGCCAGAAGGTTTGAAGGCGTTGTTTGAAGACTTGGGCTTGGTGGATGTCCGCATCGAACGGCTAGGCTTTGGCTCGGTGGCGATGATTGTCGGCACCAAAGCTCTTTAGTGTTTTGTCCCCCCTCCTAATTTTAGGAGGGGGTTAGGGGGCGGTTAAACCCACAAACGGAGTCTAAGGTTTAACCTCACCCTCGAACGTCTAATGACGTTCTCTGCCCTCTCCTAAAATTAGGAGAGGGTATAAAGCTATCTTACTAAATCTGGATTTGGCTGAGTTTTTCGTAACCTTGAATGACTTTGGTCATCACTTGCGACGTTAAGGTAATCGCCAGTTCAGACTGCGTGTTAGCCATCATGACATCGTGAATGTCGACCTTGCCGCCTGCCATGGATTCACGCATCAGATCATTCGGCTTACTGGTCGTGGCGTTCACGCCATTCACCGTATTCAACATCACATCTTTAAACGAACCCACGCCTGAAACACTGTTCATCGGCGTAATGGTGGGGGCATACAAATGCGGAGGCATCGTCACGCCTTGGAAGGCTTGTCCGTTCATTATGCCCTGCGTTTGGGCAAGGTGTCCGCCCATGCTGAGCAAACCTTGGTTCGTATTGAGGGGGATTGAGCTGATGGCGCCGATATTGAAACTCATGGGATTATTTCCTTTTTCGATTGATTTGGTTGATAAAATTAGGGATTGTATTTTTGAGCGAGATAATTCTTTAAGATCTTACGAACATAGTTTTGGGTTTCCGCATAAGGAGGGATGTTCCCGTATTTCGCCACGGCATTAGGCCCCGCATTGTACGCCGCCAAGGCAAGCGAAACATTGCCCCCAAAGCGTTGCAACTGCTGGGCGAGATATTTCACACCGCCTTCCATGTTTTGAATGGGGTCATACGGATTTTCAACGCCTAAGCCTGCCGCGGTCTTGGGCATGAGTTGCATCAAACCAATGGCTCCCGAACGGGACACCACACTGGGCTGATAGCCAGATTCTTGACGAATCACGGCATCCACCAAAAGCGGATCCACGCCATATTTTTGAGACATTTTCACGATGTCGTCACTAAAGGCATCCCGACGAGCCTGCACACTCGGAGGCAATACGCTAGGCAAGGCTTTTACCGCATTCGCACTGCCCGCAAAGGGAAAGGGTTGCAATTTGCTATTGGCTTTAACAGCGTCTTTGGCGTCTGGCGGGTTGAAGGGATTCAACGGCGTGGGAGCCTTCGGTAGCATCGGTACCGTGGCAGGCGTCCCTTTTTTTACCACTGCTTTTTGGAGTTCTTCTTCAAGCAACAATTTAAAGGTGTCTCGATTGATGGGCAAGCTTCGGGCATTGGCTCGTTGGGTGAGCGTGGCTTTAAGGACTTGCAATTGCTTGATACGGGCTTCGGCAGCGGCGGCACCACCTGTGGTGCTTAAGCCTGCAATGGTATTTTGATTCTGAAGGGGAATGCTATTCATCCTGAAAAATCTCTCTGGCTTATACCCATTCTTAGATTAAATAGCGTCTGGCATTTTCGTTGTCGCTCGGGTTCTCAATGTGCTTATGTACGTTGTGTACACCTCACACATCTGCGAATCTAGGCTCCTAGAATCCACCTAGTCGCTTTTCAATCTAAGAAATGGTATTAGAGGGTATCCGTACCCTGCTTAAGCGTCTTTCGAAAGAATGATGAGAAAACTACAAGGGTATCGTTTGTTTGACGTAGAAAACTCATTGAGAGAAGCTTTACTTCATTTTTTAATCGTGTATAGTGCTTTTTATAGTCAAGTTTATAATTTCCTGTACTTGTCTCTTCGTTGTCGATACGATTCTTGATGTGCTTATGGTCGTCTTTGTACACCTCACACATCTGCGAGTCTAGGCTCCTAGAATAGCCTCACACTATAAAATAACGACAGAAAACTTAAAAGACCTGCACCTGCGAATCTAGCGGATTCATAAAGCGGGTGATGTTATTACGGAAAATCAGCGACACCGTGCCTGTCGGACCATTACGCTGTTTGGCGATAATAATTTCCGCAATACCGGGTTTGTCGGTTTCTTTATTGTAGTATTCGTCTCGGTAAATAAACATCACCACATCGGCGTCTTGCTCAATAGAACCTGATTCCCGCAAATCGCTGAGCATCGGGCGTTTGTCGTCACGGCTTTCCACCGCACGAGACAACTGCGACAAGGCAATCACAGGGCAACGCAATTCACGAGCCAACCCCTTCAACCCACGAGAGATCGCTGCAATTTCGTTCTGCCGATTTTCCATGCCTGTGCTACCAGCACGACCCTGCATCAACTGCAAATAGTCGATGACAATCATGCCGATCGGCTCATTTTGTCGTTCAATCATCAGCTTGCGAGCCTTGGCACGCATATCCATGACGGTCATGTTCGGCGTATCGTCAATAAAAATAGGGGAATCGCCAAGCCGCCCCATGGCTGAAGCGAGCTTTGAAAAATCGGTTTCGCTAATGTCGCCTGTACGAATTCGCTGGGCATCAATTTCCGCTTCAGCACAGAGCATCCGCTGAACGAGCTGTTCTTTGCTCATTTCCAAGCTGAAAAATAAGACGGGGGCTTTTTCACGCATGGCAACGTGCGTCACCAAGTTCAAGACCAACGCCGTTTTTCCCATAGAAGGACGAGCGGCGAGAATGAGCAAGTCGTTTTTTTGAAAGCCAGACAAGTAATTGTCTAAATCATAAAAGCCCGACGCCACACCCATCAAGCTACCCTTATTATTGTTACGCTCTTCAATTTGCTGAAACGTGGTGGGCAAAATGCTTTCAATCGGGGTGAGATTGTCTGAAATGTTGTGTTGAGCGACGGCAAAGACGGCTTGCTGGGCTTCGTCGATTGCTAGTTCTGCGGACTCACTTTCATATGCGGATCGCACGACTTCCGCCCCTGCCTTGATTAAGGCGCGTTGCAAGGCTTTGTCTCGAATGAGGGTGGCATAATAGGTTAAATTGGCGGTGGTCATCACGGCTAGCGCCAAATCGTTGAGATAAGACCGCCCCCCGACGTGTTCAAGCATATCTTGGTTTTTCAAGACTTCCGACACGGAAATAAGATCGACAGGTTGCCCTTTTTCAAACAAATGGCACACCGTTTTGTAAATCAATCGATGGCTTGGGCGATAAAAGTGATGCTCTCTCAAGACATCCACGACACGAATCAGCGAATCAGGTTCGACGAGGACGCCGCCAAGCACGGCTTGCTCAGCTTCAAGGGCGTGGGGCGGAATACGGTCAAAAAAGCTGTAATCGGTATCATCCAGCAGGCGAGCATCGTCGGGGGAGGAGCTTGCTTTTTCGGCAAGGGAGCCTCGTGCTTGCAGGTCAGGTTCAGGCTCAAAGTCGGGGAGTTCAGGCAAGTCTAAAAGCGTTGTTGAATCAAAGCTCTTTTCTTCTGATGCCATGTAAAGCCCCCCAATGCGATTGATTATAGTGTTTGTTATATGAAATCGGCTAGAGACGGTTTTATGTAACGAATACTATAGGAATGCTGATGACAGGAATCGAACCTGCGACCTACGCGTTACGAATGCGTTGCTCTACCGACTGAGCTACATCAGCATATTCACTACGCTTCTTAGTCTATCCGAAACAGAAAAAAAGACAAGTCTTGAACTTTTCTATAGAAGGCTCTGCGAAAGTTGTTTTGCTTGTCCCCCCTCCTAATTTTAGGAGGGGGTTAGGGGGCGGTTAAACCCTCAAACGAAGTCTAGGGTTTAACCTCACCCTCGAACGTCTTACGACGTTCTCTTCCCTCTCCTAAAATCAGGAGAGGGAACAGGAAGTTCTTGACCTTCGCTAATTCAAATTGCGACGCACCTTGATCAAGGCATCTTTGGCTCGTTGAGCCACCTCTTCTGTGGGATGCTCCAACTTCGCTTGCAACGCCAGCAAGACTTCTCGGCGGGGTTCGCCGATCTGTCCCAATGCCCACGCACACAAGGCCAAGACATCGGACGTTTCATGCGAGTCTAGGATGCTGACCAATGGTGCAATCGCCAAGTGATTTTTCAGCTTACCCAAGTGCCATGCGGCGATACATTGAATGTCGTCCTTGCCTTGTTGAAGCATCAAAATCAGTTCAGGCACGGCGTCCTGCCCGAAATGTTCTAGGGCATCGGCAGCGGTGCCGAAAATGTCATTGTCTTCATGCAATAACGCCTTCATTAAGCAGTCTAAGGCTTTGGTATGCTGGGTTTTGCCTAAGGCTTCTAAAGCCACCAATCGTAAGGCTTTGGGTTCGGCTTCGTTGTCATAACACGCCAACAAGGCTTCTGTGGCGGATTCACTCGCCCATACGCCAAAGGCGATGGCAATGGCTTGGCGAACTTCTAGCCCCATTTCTGAACGGACTTCAAACAAGGGGAGCAACGCCATAAGGGCATCGACGCTGTTGCCTTGCACGATTTGCACCAAGGCGTTCATCCGCAAATGCAGCGGAGCATCCACATTGCTCAAGGTGTCAAAGCAGGCTTGAGGGTCATAATCTTTGAAGGGATCTTCATTAAAGGGTCGAGGCGAAATCATGGGGCGTCCTTTTGGGGAATAGGCGTCACAACATCCCTATTTTATCATAAAGTTTTTAATGCTAGAATAGAAAAAATCAAAATTGTTTTTT
>JAJTHC010000174.1 GCA_021299615.1 Vampirovibrionales bacterium | reverse complement strand
GTGCTTTCATTTCTTCAAGCGAAGGTAATTCTAAAGGATAATCCGCCTCAATTTTAGGATTCAAGGCTTTTTCTTCTTCAGGTGCCATGAGCATAAAAACCTCCATTTTCTGTGTACAAGAGAACTAAAACATCTTCTCGACAAAAACTGCCATTTCTACAGAGAATTGTTACTATTTCAAGGATACACGTTACAACCAATAAACAACACACCCAAATAATGTAGATATTTGAAACTCCCCAAATAACATTAAAGAACAGGTATGTTTTGCAGCAGAAGCGATATGTTTTTAATCATACACGAAAACAGAAAACTTGTAAACATCGTGATTAGCTTTCTCTTCATGCTAAACTAGGGATACCCTCACATAATAAGGTATCTCACTCAATGACAAGCACGCTCCCGACAGAAGAAAACTCGACTTCCACCGACTTTGTGGGGATGCTTGAGTCGTGGGAGGATTACGAGGTTCGCCCCATTCAAATCCGCATGATGCAAGCGGTTGAAAACGCCTTGCACGAAGGGCATCACCTTATGGTGGAAGCTGGCACAGGGGCAGGTAAATCGTTTGGCTACTTATTGCCTGCTTTGCTAAGCCCTAAGCGTCCGATTGTGATTTCAACAGGGAGCATCGCCTTGCAAGAACAGCTCCTGCATAAGGATGTACCAGCACTCGCCAAACTCATGTATGGCGACGAAAAAAAGCTGAAGGTTCGCTTGGTGAAAGGGCGGGGCAATTACTTGTGCATCCACAAATTGGAAGAAGCCGAAGAGGGGCTGGGAACCGCAAAGCCTCGTGAAAATGTGGAGATCAAGCAGGCTCGTTTGGCGTTTCAACAATTGCGTTCTTCCATGTATGAAGGCTGGGAAGGCGATCGGGCAGAACTAGACAATGAAATGTCGAATAAGCTTTGGAAAGAAGTCGCCAGCGATGCCGAAGATTGCTTGGGCTGGCAATGCCGTTTTTACGATCAAAATCCGTATCGTCAGGCTCGTGAAGCCGTCGACAAGGCGGATGTGATTATCACCAACCACGCCTTGTACTGCCAAGATGTGATGAGCGGTGGAGGGCTTTTGCCTCCGCATGAGGTGCTGGTGGTAGACGAAGCCCATAGCTTAATGAGCTATGCCCTGAACGCCTTTTCGGCTCGCATTGGGCGGTATCGATCGCAACAGCTTTTGGGGAAAATCAACAAGCATTTACTGCCCCTGCCTGATGATCTGATTTGGCAACTCAAAGAAGCGGAATCGTCCTTGATGCACCAATTGCTTCAAAAAGCCAAGCATCAACACACGATACGCCTGTATCCTGACGCCGAAATGGACGAAACCACGTTGCAGATCCGTGATGTGTTGAAAAGCGTCTTGCAATGGGTGGAAGATATTGATGTGCCGAGCCTGCCTGATTTCCCCAGCGAGCTGAAGAAACAGCAAGCCAAAGAACAGCAACACGCTAAAATCAAGGAGCAGTTGAAAAACTTGGTGGATGCGTGGGGCTTTTTCGTGCTTGAATCGCACGAAAGTAGTGGCGTGGAACGGGTGAATTGGGCGGAACTGGATCATGAACGCCTGAACTTTCAGCTCATTTCAACCCCCTTGGATGTCGACAATATCTTGCGTCAGCAGGTGTGGTCGAAAAAGCTAGGGATACTCACCAGTGCGACGCTTTCGGTGCGTCAACGCTTGCAGTATTTCAAAAATGCCTTTGGTCTGCATGGCATTACCTTTGATGAAGACGGGCAGGCGGTGGACATCCACACGGATGAGTTGATTTTGCCGTCTGCGTTTAAGACGCAAGAAAAAATGTTGTGCTATATTCCCCCAAGCGATCGTATTCCTGAAACCCCGCAAGGGGAAGGCTATTGGCAAGCGTTGGCGGAAGAAATGGTGGCTCTTTTGGATGCCAGTCGTGGGCGGGCGTTTATTTTATTCACCAGCCATACCGCCATGGATAAAATGGCGTTAGAACTCAGCATGCGGACGCTTTTCCCGATTCGCAAGCAAGGCGATTTTCCCCGCCATCGCTTGATTGAGTGGTTCAAAGAAACGAAGTCCCCTGTCTTATTAGGGACGTATACCTTTTGGGAAGGGATCGATATTCCAGGGGAACAGTTGTCTCTGGTGATTATTGATCGGTTGCCGTTTAGTCCGCCTGATGAGCCGATTCATCAAGCCGTGGTCGAACGCTTGAAGGCTCGTGGGACGGACTGGTTTGGGGGATACGTCGTGCCGAATGCGATCATTAAACTAAAGCAGGGCATCGGGCGTTTATTACGAACCACAGACGATCGTGGGGTGATTGCCTTGTTGGACACTCGCTTGAGGACTAAAGGCTACGGTCGGACGATTCTCACTAGTCTTCCGAAAATGAGCGTCACCGAAACACTCGATGATGTGGCGAGCTTTTTCGGTGAAACAAAGGAAGCGTCTATTTTGTAACTGTGCTATAGTGTATTTAATACGCTAAGATAGGATGATGTTTTGCCATGACAACGATTAACGAACTTTTCCTCAAAAGCCAAGACGGCGAACGCATCGCCCTTAATCACTATGATCAAAACCGCCGTAGCGTCATTATTATTTGCCACGGCTGGTCCATGTGCAAGGATTCCAAAGTCTTTAAAGGCATTTCCGAAGACTTTTTCAAGCATCACGACATTATGACCCTCGATTTCAGGGGGCATGGTCAAAGTTCAGGTCGATTCACGTTTACCGCCAAAGAACCGCAGGATTTAGAAGCCGTTGTCGCCTTTGCCAAAGAACGTTACGAAAAAGTCTACCTTATGGGTTTTTCGCTGGGTTCAGCGATTTCCATTATTCATGCGGCTTCCCACAAAAATGTGGAAAGTGTGATTGCGGTAAGTGCGCCTGTTTCTTTTGAAAAAATTGAAAATGAGTTTTACCGTAAAGAAGCCTTTATTCCTTCAATCAAAAAGTTTGAACTATGGCGAAGCTTTACCATTCGCCCTGGTAATTTATTTTTGCCCAAAACTAACCCTATTGACGTGGTGCATGAAATTGAAGATATTCCCATTTTATTTTTAAGTGGCGGTAAAGACCGCACCATTCATTCGTGGCATGGTGATGCCTTAAACGAAAAAGCCACCAGTCCGAGCGAACACATTTTGTTTGAAGACGACTTTCATGCGGAAGACTTGTATTTAAGTTCCCCTCGTCGCTTTGTGGACACCTGTATTCACTGGATTTCAAAACACGATCACATTTCTTAAAGAATCTTTCGCATAAGCCTCTCCCACAGCGTCTTTAGCGTTTTCTGAAAAACATCCTGCTTTATACCAATTAAACGATTGAATAGCGTCTGGCGTCTTCGTTGTCGCTCGGGTTCTCGATGGCTTATGGTCGTCTCTGTACACTGCACACATCTGCGAGTCTAGGCTCCTAGAATCCACCTAGTCGCTATTCAATCTAAGAAATGGTATTATTAAGCTAATTTTAATAGACATGGCTTTTTTATAAGATATGATAAAGAAACATCTATATGGTTTTATAGATAAAATGAGCTATTAGACTATTCTGGGAGCCTAATGTTTTTTGTAAGGGCGTGTACACAAACGTACATAACAGAACAAAAAATCGTAGCGACAACGAAGAGGCAATAGAACATTTTATATAGAAAACACTATACATTCCATTGAAGGAGTTCCCCATGATTCATGCCACTGTGCTTGATCCGCTCAATTCCCCCGACCTTTTAGAAGACGTGCAAGGTCGTAATGACGAACGTAACATCGCCTTGCAAGCCGCTGGCGTTAGTCATGTTGAAATGCCCCTGCAATTTCTTTTAGCTTCAGGATGCTTACAAGCCATCAATGCCCAAGTGTCTATGAGCGTAAGCCTTTTGCCTGAAGAAAAAGGCACGCATATGTCTCGCTTCATTGAACAAGTCGCCGACTGGAGCAAGACGGCTCACCCCATTACACTCGATTTGCGTCCGTTTTTGGTGGAATTACGTGAACGTTTAAAAGCCGAATCCGCTACGGCTGAAATTCAGTTCAAGCTCTTTTTAGACAAAAAGGCTCCTGTCACTGAAAACTCGGCACCTATGGGTTACGATTGTACCTTGAGTGGGGTGAACAATCACGGAAAAGTCACCTTATTTGCTAAAGTTGAAGTTCCTATGGCGACCCTATGTCCTTGCTCAAAAGCGATTAGCGATTTTGGCGCTCACAACCAACGAGCCATCGCCATATTAGACGTCGCCCTAGACGAAGATCAACTTGACGCACTTTCACTAGAAACGCTCATTAAACACGCCGAAGAAAGTGCATCATGTGCTGTTTACCCCTTGCTCAAGCGTGCCGATGAAAAATGGGTGACGGAACGCCAGTACAGCAATGCGAAATTTGTGGAAGATGTGGTTCGTGATTTGACGCTTGCATTGCGTCAACAGGTGGGAATTAGGGGCTTTAGCATTAGAGTCACCGCATTAGAATCTATTCATGCTCATAACGCATGGGCGTCTCATGCTGAAAATATGCCACAAAAGCCTAGTTTCTAAATATATAGCCAAGTTTAGAGTTTTCTGTAGGCTATATAGCTGAATTTAGAGTTTTCTGTACAGTAGGCTAGACTAGGAGCCTAGATTATTTTGTGAAGGCATGTAGAGAGACCTTCACAAAATAATTGTAGCGACAAAGTATAAACACTGTACAGAAAATGATAAACTCGACGATAAACTTCTTTTCTTTTTAGGAGGCTTACTCTACAATAAAAAAATAGCCCTCTAATGACTAGGACTCCTCGTGAATAAGACTCGTTCCACACAAGCTAGACGATCGAAAAAACGCCGCCATTACGATGATGAAGGAAGCGTCATTCATGCTGGACGTCCATTAAGGCGACAGCCATTGCCCAAGGGCTTTATGGATCCTGCTAGACTTTCATTTATTTTATTTGGTCTGGTTTTACTATTTATTCTTATGGCAGGGCAGATATTTAAGCTCAAAGTGATTGAAGGCCCTGAACTCAGACGTAAAACCGCACAAAGTCAACACCGCACGCAACTTACGCAAGTCTATCGGGGGAAAATTGTGGATCGTAATGGCATCGTACTCGCTCAAGACACCCTTGTTTACGACCTTTACATGCACCCCAGAGATTACAAAAAACAACCCATTGAACAAGTGGCATCTTTACTTGCCAAGCATTTGAAGGAGTCTCACGCCGAGATATTACGCAAATTGCAATTGCCTTACCCCACGATACTACTGGCATCTAACCTAGAAAAAAAAACAATTGATGCCATTCGTGCCGAACGTGTGAAAGTTCCTTTATTAGACGAAAAAACAGGGCAAGCGAGTGTTGACAAACGCACAGGGCAAGTGCTTTTAGCGGAAGAACGCATTGGAGGGTTGGATCCCTTTCAAAAGCCCTTGCGTCGATACCCTCAAGGACGTTTGGCGTCTCATGTTTTGGGTTATGTCAATGATGCCGCAGAAATTTCCACAGGCGTGCATTCCAAGCTCGATGACTTAAGCAGTGATTGGTTCATGCAAAAACGCAAGCACCCTCTTTTGGTCGATGGCAGGGGGCGTCCCTTGGTGCATGATGAAAATTCACTCAAGCACTTTGTTCAAGTGGCGGATGCTCAAGATGTACAAGTGACCCTAGACAGCCGATTACAGTTTATTGCAGAACGTGAACTCAAGGCAGGCATGATTCGTTCGAAAGCCGAACGAGCGGCTTTAATTATGCTAAAACCGAAAACAGGGGAAGTCCTTGCTTTAGCTGCTTTTCCCGATTTTGATCCTGAAAAATATCAAAAAGCCAGGTTCGAAGAATTAAAAAATTGGGCGATTACCGATGTTTACGAACCAGGATCCACCATTAAAATACTGACCGTTGCCAATGGGTTGGATGAAGGGGTGATTACACCGAAAAGTCGTATTTTAGATACAGGTCGCATGAAAGTTGGAGGCTGGTCGATTCAGAATTACGACTACAACAAGTTTCCTTACCCCGGTAACATTGATTTAATCCACCTTTTGCAACATTCTTCCAACATCGCCAGTGCGAAAATTGCCATGATGATTGATTCGGCGACTTATTTTAAACGGCTGAAAAACCTAGGCTTTGGTAAGCCTACTCGCATTGCCATGACAGGTGAATCCAAGGGCGTGGTCAGTGATTATCGCCAGTGGAGCGACTCTCAACATGCGTCTTTAGGCTACGGTTACGGCATTATGGCGACCCCCTTGCAAATGACGATGGCGGTAAATGCCATTGCCAATGGGGGCGTGTGGGTACCGCCTCGCTTATTTAAAGGGGTGACTGCGGACAATTCCAAAGATGCCCAACGTTACGCCAAGGATTTAGCCACCAAGATTCCGTCGCAGAAGGTGCATCGGGTGTATAAACCTGAAACTGCTCAAGCAATGACGTATTTGTTGACAACCGCTTTAGACAAGAACAAAACCCACCCAGCGTATTTGGACTTTATTAACGTGGCAGGTAAAACAGGCACGGCAAAAAAAGCACGAGGCGGAGGCTATTCTGGTGGAGGCGTGGTGACCAGCTTCATCGGCTACTTCCCTGCGGAATCACCCGAGATTTTGATGATGGTGGTGGTGGACAGTCCTAAAATGGCGGAAAGCTGGGGTTCGACTGTAGCGGCTCCGATTTTTAGGGAAGTGGCGTTGGAAACGATTCACTATCTTAATTTAGCCCCTAAAGCTAAAATTGTAATGAGTCCCTTGCCGACAAGTGCCAAGGGGCAAGGCTCCGCATTACCCAAGGTCGTTGCAGAACCTGTGATGAATCGACAAAGTACGCCTGCTCAACACTCGACGAAGGCTCCAGCGAAAACGCCCAATGGGGAGACG
>JAJTHC010000032.1 GCA_021299615.1 Vampirovibrionales bacterium | reverse complement strand
TAGCGTCTGGCGTCTTCCTTGTCGCTCGGATTATCGATGTGCTTATGTACGTCTCTGTACACTGCACACATCTGTGAATCTAGGCTTCTAGAATCCACCTATACACTATTCAATCTAAGAAATGGTATAAGATGGTATAAGTCTTCTTGTTTAGACTTTCATTTATATAAAAACAATTATTAAAAAGAATTTGCCCATTCTTAATAAATTGTTACACCCCACCGCATCGGATCCTTCTCCCTAAGGGAGGAGGAATAAGGCAAAATAGGCTTTTGCAGAGTCTTCTATAAGCACTTTATACACGCTTGGGGATGACCTTGTTACGTCCCGATGTTTTTGCTTCGTAAAGGGCATCATCTGCATATTTAAGCAAGTCTTCATAGTGATGTAATTCACGTTTCACATCTGTGGTACTAAAATCGGCTGTTGCCACGCCAATTGAAATGCTCGATTTTAAATCGGGTGCACTAGGAAATGACAAGCGTAAGACTTCATTGCGAATCAATTCTGCATTAGAAGCCGCCTGCTCTAAACTTACTTTAGGCATTAAAATGGCAAACTCTTCCCCACCATAACGGCAACAATATCCACTTTCAGGGGTAAGCCTTCTAAGTAATTCAGAAACAAGAATTAAAACTTCATCCCCAATAAGGTGACCGTAATTGTCATTCACTTTTTTAAAGTGATCAATATCCACCATCATCACGCTCATAATTTGTTCCGATTGCTTGTGCTTATTAAACAGCTCTCGGATTTTTTCAGAAAAGAACCTGCGGTTATACGCTTTAGTAAGCTCATCCGTCACAACGGATGTACTTAGTTGTGATATTTCATTTTCCAGAAATTTGCCTTGGCTTAAAGCGTTTTGAAGTTCGAGATTTTTTTTCTCCAAAATCTCATCATAATGATCTTGACGTTTCTTTACATACATCCGCTCAACCAAGACATTTTGCCACCAATTTCGTAGTGTGAAGTAAGTATCCGTAATAACTGGCCGAATGACGAGGTAAAAAATACTGCCAATTAGTGCAGTCCAGTTAAAGTACCCAGGCATCCATGTGCTGGGTGGGCTTTTAAGCACATATTCAGCAATCCCTTGTTTCGCAAAGGGAGGCAAGGGATTCAACCTTTCCTGTAGCCACAAGCCAAATCCTTCTGAACGCATAGAAGGAAAAATATCATTCGGGAATAAGCCTGTAGCATGCCCAAAGACGTTAATGACTTCGTTAATGGGGGCAAGTAAAATATCGGTTACACTATACAATATGTCAATTAAGGGTCTAAAAGCACTATAGATTTCAATTGAACCAACTTGTTGAACATCTGTAAAAACAGGGTCCATAATCACCAATACAAATCGCATAACCAAGGTGATTGAAACAATCGTCATGACTAAGTCTATAATACTATTAAACTCTTTTTTCTGACGGTTGTAGCTAACTTCATCAGATCCTGTAGCGAGTGACATAATTACACCTTTATTTTTTCACTAGGGCATTCATACGAATACGCCCAAGAACGAGTAGCAAGACATTGTTTACAAGACGCAAATCGATTCATAAATCCTAAATCGGCGACAAAGGATTGGTCTTCAACACTTAAAATGAGGTCTTGATGTTCATTATAATGCCACTTAAGTAAGAGGCTTGAAGGCGAAGCAAGCTTCAGATTGAACTCTTGACTTCCACATTTTGTGCATTTAAACGCCACAAGCATCACTTCCTTAATATATTTAGGGTAAAATAGGAACATCATAACAATTATAACTATCTTTAACTCAATGAATCAGAATTAAAGGCGATTCCCCTATGCTTGAAGGATGCTCCACCTATATTCCCAAAAAACTCGTTGTTTTAGGATCCACAGGTTCGATCGGCACACAAGCCCTCGATGTGTGTCGACATCATCCAGATGCGTATGAGATTCTCGCCTTGGCGGGAGGCAAGCAGGTCGACATTCTCTTTCAGCAAATTAAGGAGTTTTCGCCACGCTATGTTTCTGTTGCGGACAATGAAAGTCGTCAAGCTTTGAAACAGGCGTTGCTCGATGCCAAGCTTCCTTTGCCCGAGCTTTTAACGACGGAAGACGGCGGGCTTGAAACGCTGGCGACCCTTCCTGAAATGACTGATGTGCTTATGGGCGTCGTGGGGATTTTGGGGTTGGCTCCTTCGCTGGCGGCATTAAAAGCAGGCAAGCGATTGTTGACCGCCAATAAAGAAACCTTCGTCGCTGGCGGACATTTGGTTCAGCCTTATTTGGCGAACGTTTTACCCTTTGATTCCGAACATAGTGCTTTATTTCAAAGCTTGCAACAGTCCAAGATTCAAAGCGTTCGTAAAATGTGGATAACCGCTTCAGGGGGTGCTTTTCGAGGCTTTTCCGCCGAACAGCTCAAAACCGTCACCAAAGCAGATGCCTTGAAGCATCCGAATTGGGTGATGGGGCAGAAAGTCACGGTCGACAGTGCCAGCTTGATGAATAAGGGGCTTGAATTGATTGAAGCCAAGTGGTTGTTTGGCTTAAAGCCTTCGCAAATTGAGGTTTTGGTGCATCCGCAGAGTATTGTGCATGGCATGGTGGAATACATCGACGGTAGCGTGATAGCTCAACTCGCCCCTGCGGATATGCGAATCCCCATTCAAGTGGCGATGAGCTACCCTGAACGTTGGGAAGGTCGCTATATGAACAGTCACTTGAACTTGAGCGAGCTTTCTCGGTTGGATTTTTATACGCCTGATGAGACCGTGTTTCCGTGCTTGGGCTTGGCTCGTCAAGCGATGGAAGCAGGGAGTCGAGCCACCACGATTTTAAATGCTTGCGACGAAATAGCGGTTCAAGCCTTCTTAGATGATAAGTTACACTTTACCGAGATCCCTATTCTAATCGAACGAGTTCTTGAAAAGAGTCGCCAAAGTCTTTCTGGTGGAGATTTCCCTGAACTGGATGAACTACTGGAAGTGGATGCTTGGGCAAGGCGTGAGTCGTTAGCTTCTTTGAAAACTCTAAACTTGGCTATACCAAATTAAACGCCTGACGCACCTTCTGTAAAGTGGCACTTGCTTTTTCACGAGCCACGGCATTGCCTGCTTCAATCACGGCATCCACTTGAGCTAAATCTTGGGCATAGCTTGAACGACGTTCACGAATCGGACGCAACTGCTCATTGACGGCTTCTGCCAACTGCTTTTTACAATCCATACACCCTCGACTGCCTGTACGACATTCGCTCGCCACTATTTCACAAGTGGAAGCATCTGTAAAGGTTTGATACCAAGGGAAGACCGCCACGCAATCATTGGGTTCACCAGGATCGGTCTTTTTAAGACGCTTAGCATCCGTCACCGCCGTTTTAATGGCTTTAGTCGTTTCGTCTTCAGAAAAGGCGAGTTCAATGCCATTCTGATAGGATTTTGACATTTTACGTCCGTCTAAACCAATAACGGAAGGGGTTTCGGTGAGTAGGGGTCTTGGTTCTTGGAAGATGACTTGCCCTGTTGTGTGGTTGAAGCGTCTGGCAATGTCTCGAGACATTTCGAGGTGGGCAAGTTGATCTTTACCCACAGGCACTAAGTTTCCTCCCACCGCTAAAATATCTGCCGTTTGCAAGACGGGATAACCCAACAAACCGTAATTCAGTTCCCCACTGGTGATCATATCTTTCAAGGTGGGATCGGTTTCGCACCATTTATTAGGCGTAATCATGGAAAGTAACAGGTGGAGTTCCGCAATTTCAGGCACAGCGGATTGAAAATAGAGGGTCGCCTTTGTGGGAAGAACCCCCGCCCCTAACCAATCCAGCACAATGTCTCGGC
Source organism: Vampirovibrionales bacterium (assembly GCA_021299615.1). Classification (GTDB taxonomy): domain Bacteria; phylum Cyanobacteriota; class Vampirovibrionia; order Vampirovibrionales; family JAJTHC01; genus JAJTHC01. Next base: position 3,555 of record JAJTHC010000032.1, on the reverse strand, counting down.
GGTATTCAGGCAGGCGAAGCGTGTCTTCGTATTTGGTGGTGAGTGAATGCCAATCGGCGACCATGAAAAAGGTGGTGTAGTCATTTTGAAGATGCACCCAATTACGTAAAACACCCATGTAATGCCCCAAGTGCAAACGTCCTGTGGCTCTCATTCCTGACATCACAACAGCAGGGGGGTGTTTTGTTTCTTTCTCAAATTCAGACATTCAACGTATCCTTAATCAATCATATCCTCTTAAGTCTAGCATGAAAAGAATATCTCGCTAAAAGAATAAAACAAAAGCTTACAGAAAATTATAAACTTGGTTATACCAATTAATCGGTTGAGTCAGGTGCTAGGTTGAATAATTATAGGCTAGCTATTGTATGTTTTTTGTCGTATAGTAATTAAGGTTGTGTTATTTATTGGAGCCTAACCGTTACTTATGTCTGATTTAGCCTTACCTTTAGCCAGTTCAACTCACTCTTCAATTTTTCCTGTGGGCTTTTATAACTCAGGCTATGAAGTCATTGTTTCAAGTTTATTAAGTGCCTTTGTCGCTCAATTGTTTAAGTTTATCGGTACTCTTTTATTCAAACGAGAAATTAATTTTCGTCTAATGGTTGAAACAGGCGGAATGCCTTCTAGTCATAGTGCGTCTATGACGGCTTTGGCAACGGCTGTAGGAATGGTCGATGGATTTTCTTCAACGATCTTTGCCGTTGCAGTGGGCATTGCCCTTGTGGTGATGTACGATGCCGCAGGTGTTAGACGTTCAGCAGGACGCATGGCAGGCATTTTAAATAAAATCACGCAAGACATTTACACGCATGAAACGGGACATGTGCCTGAACGATTACGAGAATTATTGGGGCATACGCCGTTTGAAGTTTTGGTAGGTGGTCTGTTGGGTATTGTATTTGCCATATATTTTCATTTGAGCTTGGGTTCGCTATAGAAAGCTCTGCGAAAGTTCAAGTCGGATGAAGATTCAAGGAAAAACAAATGGCTTTTGAGGCGTGTACACAGACGTACACAACAGAACAAAAAAATCGTAGCGACAAAGTATAGACACTGTAGGGGAAATTATTTAAAATACTATATAAAGCCACTTTGGCAGAGCTTTCTATAGAGAATTAACTCAAATACAGGACGCCATTCTTTCTAAAAATATGCTATGCTAGAACATATAGCTGAATTTAGAGTTTTCTGTACTTAGGCTAGACGAGGAGCCTAGATTATTTTGTGAGGGCGTATAGAGCGACCTACATCACAGAACAAAATAATAGTAGCGACAACGTATAGACAAGTACAGGAAATTATCAATTCGGCTATGCAACTATCGCACTGTGATACTATATATAAGAGAGAATCCCCCTATGTCGCTTGATGTCAATTCTTCCAAAACCTTTTCCTACGTCCTCATCGGACTGGTTGCCTTAAGCCTAGTGGTCGGAAGCGTTGGCTTGGTGATGAAAAATAATACGCCTCCACCTTCACCTGAAGCTTCGCACATCGAAAAAGAAGCCCAACTTAAAAAAGGTATTGGTGCGTTAAAAGCCTTAAAAGGCAATACACTTGCCCTCATCAAGCTTGAAGGTGAAATCAACAGCGATTCAAGCGGTGGCGGTTTCATGGAATCGGGCAGCGGTGCCACCGCCGTGCGAGAAGCCCTCGATGCCGCTGCTCAAGACGACAAAGTCAAAGGCGTTTTGCTCTTAATTAACAGCCCTGGAGGCACCGTCGGCATGAGCCAAGAACTCAATGCTGCGGTCAAGCGTGTGCGTGCAAACAAGCCGATTGTCGCCACATTGTTGGACGTTGCCGCAAGTGGAGGCTATTACACCGCCTGTGCTGCGGACAAAATCGTCACCAATAAGGGGACCTTGACAGCATCCATCGGTGTGATTATGCAATCCATGAACTTTCAAAAGCTCATGGAAGAAAAGCTCGGCGTGAAATCCGTCACCATTAAAAGTGGCAAGTTCAAGGATCTCTTGAACCCTTACCGCAAGACCAGCTCAGCCGAAGTCGCCTTATTACAAACCATTATTAACGACAGCTACAAAGACTTCCTCAATACCGTGTTAGACGGTCGCTTGAGAAACATCAAGGATGACGCCGAAAAAGCACGTCGTCGCAAGCAGATTACCGCTGTTGCGGACGGTCGAGTGGTGACAGGCAACCAAGCCGTTGCGGTTGGACTTGCTGATGAAATCGGTGATGCCTATTACGCTAAAGACGTTTTACAACAGTTGGTCAACGAACGCTTTAAGTATGATGCGTCTACGGAATTCGAACTCGTACCTTATGAATCGGACGAAGACTTCTTGAAAAGCTTCTTCCACCTGCCTTTTGGTGAAGCTAGCCAGCATTTGAACTTAGCCAGCGTGCTTCAAGGATTGGGACAAAGTACGCCTCCTGAAAGTGCGTTGCCCTTGACGATGCGTTATGCGAATCAGCCCCTTTGGTTGTATCAATAAGAAAGGCGAGGTATTTTCTGATGAATGCAACCGTAACCCCTGATTTTAGTCCTGAATCACCTGATGCCCTTAAAGCCAGCCGAGACGTGCAATTGCACTTGGATGCCCCCCCTGCTTTGGCGTGGCATGAAGTCGTGCAAGGCGTTATTTTGAATGCCCCTCCTACCTTTGAGGCACTAAAAAATGCTTACGGCAACCCTGCCGAAGTGGACAATCCGCTTTTGCGTCAGCAGGCGATTTTAAGCGTGTCGATTATTGCCATTCAATTGCTTTGTGGGATTTTATTCAAGGGCAATACCGAAGTAAGTCCACTTGTGCTAGGCTTTCAAGCCGTCAGTCACCTGCTGTTGTGGGCTGGCTTAGCAGGGGGTATCGCCTATGCTCACCATGTGTTTACCCGTGAAAGTCGCTTTGGGCTATTGTTGACCTTGACTGGTGCGAGTACGATTCCGTGGCTCTTTTTGCCTGTGGTGAGTCTGCTAAAGGCATCAGTGCCTGTCGCAGGAGCCTTTGCTTACGCCATTTTGTGGATCTGGACGTCCTACTTATTTGTGAAGTCTGTGGCGGTGGTCTTTGATTGGTCGAATGAGCATGTGATGCTCGCCATGAGCCTACCTGTTTTGGCAGGGCTGTGGACGTATCTCATGTATTTCACCGTGATTTTTTCATTGTTACATTAAAATAAAGTAGATTGATAAAGATGAATAGTAAAGACAACAAAAAAGGCATTATTTGCTCCGATTTAGTGCTTGGACGTCGGCTCGTGAATCATTTTAGCATTTTAGTGATTGTTTTGATGTCCCTTTTTCTTGGGATACTTCCCCACGCCCACGCCGTGGATGCCAACGGCTACGACTCGCAACAATGGGGAGACGCCCCCTATAACGGCTACACCATTACGCCCAATCTCGAAAAAACTGCCCCACAAGACACGGATCCCTATTTTGGGCCACCAGGGCATCAAAAAAACCGACCAGCCCCCCTGCAACCGATTGAAAAAAGCTTAAAGGGCAAGCTCTTTGGCAAACGGCAAGCCCCTCCCCCGAAAGTGCCTGATTCGTTCATCGTCAATGTCGGCCCACGAGACTAC
>JAJTHC010000201.1 GCA_021299615.1 Vampirovibrionales bacterium | reverse complement strand
TCTAGCACGACGCAACGCCTGCAAGAAAAGGGCATCACGGTTTTTCAAGGGCATTTGGCGGAACAGGTGCCTGAAAACGCCGTTGTCGTGCTTTCGACCGCCATTGACGAAGCGAACCCCGAAGTCCAGCAGGCAGTCGCAAGACAACAGCCCTTGTGGCATCGATCGCAAGTTTTGCAAGGCTTGATGCACAGTCCAAGCTTGGGAACCCAAACCACGATAGGCTTAACAGGCACGCACGGCAAAACCACGTTGACAGGTTTGATGGACAGCGTCTTGCATCAGGCGAATTACCCAGCGATGAGCATCGCAGGGGGAAAATTGCCTCAATTGGGGCAGAATATTCGCTTGGCAGAAGGGGCGACGACCTGCGTAGCGGAATTGGATGAAAGCGACGGCACGATTTTACGCTATGCCCCCACCTTCACCATTCTCGCCAATTTGGAGCTGGATCACGCCGATCACTACACCGATGGGCTAACGCATCTATTGCATACCTTTGAACGCTTTTTCAGGCAGCTCACCAGCTTTAATTCCAATCCAACGCCGTCCGTGGTGTTGAACGGTCAATGCGAAAATACGCTAAAAATCATCCATGCCTTGCCTGAAAATGTGGGTCGTTTATGGGTGTTTGATGACAAGGCTCGTGCGGAAGCCTTTGATCAAGCAGGGCATCGTTACTTGATTCAGCAAGAAAGTGGCGGTTTTTCTTTGTGGAAGCAAAACGCCTCCACATGGGAGCGTTTGGGTGTTAAAAATGACACCGTTAGTGAGCCGACTGGAATGCTTAAACTAGAAATACCTGGACATCACAATGTCTGGAATGCCAGTATGGTGGCGATTGTGGCTCTTCAACTCGGCATTGCTTTTGACGACATCGCTCAAGGATTGCAGGCTTTTACAGGTATGGGACGCCGTTTTGAAGTCTTGGGACGCTACAAAAACGCCCTGTGGGTGGACGATTACGCCCACCATCCCACCGAAGTGCGTGTCACCTTGGAAGCCAGCCGTCAACGCATGCAAGAACTCAACTTAAACGGCAAGCTCGTCGCCTGCTTTCAACCGCATCGATACACCCGCCTTCAAGCCTTGTGGGACGGCTTCCTCGACGCTTTTCAATCGGCAGATGCCGTCTATATTATAGACACCTATCACGCCTTTGAAGATCCGATCGAAGGCATCGACAGTAAACATTTTGTGGATGCCTTAAAGGCAAAATATCCCCAACAACAGATCGCCTATGCTCCTGATCTTGAGGCGTTAAAACGTGAACTTCAAGCTTCCGCAGAAGCTGGCGACTTGATCCTTTCTATGGGAGCAGGCACGATTACGAGCTTGTTGAGAAGCCTACCCTTTGAAGCAGAGGAGGCATCTGCTCATGCTTGACACGCCGTCGTCACACGCTTCTTTGAGTTTTTCCCCTGAAGTCGACAAGCCGTCTGCGTCGTATTCGACCTATCGTATTGGGGGTAATATGGAATTTGCATGGTTCCCCACCACGCTGGATGAAGCCGTTGAACTTTTGACTTATCTCTCTCCTTTGCTGAAATCAGGCGAAACAACGCTTAATGTGCTGGGCTGGGGGAGCAATACCTTAATTGCCAGTGCTGGCATTGCAGGGCATACGCTGATTACTCGCAAGCTAGCCGACATGAAAGCCCTTGGTGACGGACGCTTCTTGATTGAAGCAGGCGTGCATTTGGCGAAAGTGGCTCACGCAGTGTTGGAAGCGGGCTTTCAGTGGGGCGAATACATGATAGGCATCCCTGGTACCATGGGCGGAGCAGCCGTGATGAACGCAGGTGCCATGGGGCAGGACACGGCAAAAATCGTCGAGCGTGTTTTCGTGTTTGACCTTCACAAAGGCAACGCCGATTGGGTGGAAGCGTCTGATTTAGCCTATGACTATCGCTATAGTGCGGTGGATTCTCAAAAACAGATTGTTTTAGCCACCGAATGCCGTTTTCAAGCAGGAGATGTTTCTGAAAGCAAAGCCCTTATGGAACGAAATATCGCGTTTCGCAAAAGCCATCATCCGATTGAACCTAACGGAGGCAGTGTCTTCCGTAACCCGACGGCACCCCCTCAAGGTGGAGACGTCGTTCTGAGTGCGGGCAAATTGCTCGAAGACTTGGGCGCAAAAGGCACGTGGAAAGTGGGCGGAGCGGAAGTCAGTGCCTTGCATGCCAATTTTATCGTCAATACGAATCACGCCAGCTCTACCGATGTCCTCACCCTCATGCGACAAATGCAAGTCGCCGTGTGGGACGCTTACAAACTACGTATTTATCCTGAAAACCGTTTCATTGGGCTAGCCACCGAAGCAGAAAAAACCTTATGGCACGCCCTTAAAGAAGGAGACCCCCACCATGCCCCTCGTTCAAACGAATCCCTTTGAAGGCTGGACGAATCCTGCCACGCACGGTTTGCTTCAAATCAACCCGTCGGCTCGCATTGCTGTGCTTTACGGAGGAGCCTCTTCAGAGCGTGAGGTTTCCCTGCGTTCAGGCAAAAATTGCTACGACGCCTTGCTAAGACTGGGTTACACGCATGTGAAACTCATTGAAGTCGACAAGCACTTGCCCCAAGTCTTGCTAGATTTAAACGTGCAAGTCGCCTTTTTAGCCGTGCATGGGGAACAAGGCGAAGACGGTGCGATTCAAGGCTTGCTTGAGATTTTAGGCATTCCTTACACAGGCAACCGCATTCAAGCCAGTGCGATTACCATGGACAAAGACTTGACCAAGCGTGTTCTCAAAGCAGGGGGGCATCCTGTTTTGGCGTCGAAGACCTTTTATTGGAACCCTGAAGAAGGGGCGGATTTTCATTTTATCGAAAGTCTTTTAAAAGAAATTGGCTTGCCGATGATGGTGAAACCTTTACAGACAGGCTCTAGCGTGGGGATGTCGAAAGTGGAACATGCCGATGAACTCGTTGATGCCTTGGATCTCGCCGCTGAACATGGCGGAAAAATCATGGTCGAACGCTTCGCCAAAGGTAAAGATCTCACGGTTGGGGTCGTGAATATCGACGGCGTGCCAACGGTCACGCCGATTTTAGAACTGCGTCCTAAAACAGGCTGGTACGACACCAAAGCCAAGTACACCAAGGGGTTGACGGACTTCATCCTACCTGCGGAACTCACACCTGAAGCCACGAAAGCCATTCAAGATGAAGCCCTTGCCGTGCATGAGACGTTGGGTTGCCACGGGGTCAGTCGCACCGATTTTGTCACCACAGAAGCAGGGGATTTCTACATTTTAGAAGTCAACAGCATCCCTGGCATGACGGATTTAAGCGATTTACCTGCCCAATGTAACGCCATGGGCATTGCGTATGACACATTGGTGAACCATGTGTTGCATACCGCTGTTCAGACCCCTGAGCATATCGCTAAACGTCAGACTCCTAGCTTTGCCTAACGAGACTAAAAAAGAGAAAAAACCTATGTCAGAAGACGCTCCAGAAGAAAATCAAAGCCCGCCTGAAGAGAAAGACTCACCGTCTTTGCTGGTGTCGTCTTTACCTGAAAACGCTAGTCATGGAGATGAACCTTTCCCTTCGACGTCTCCTTCGCAGGAGCTTTCCCCTGAAGCGGAGGCTCTTTTGCGTCGACGTGAAAAGATCCAGCGTTTGTGGCAGGCTCGTTTTATGGAAGTCGCTCGATTCGTGGTGTTTGTAGGGCTATTTTATGGGATCTATCTTTGGTTGACTCAACCCTATTGGACGCTCACCCCTAAGCGTGTGCAAGTGGAAGGCAACCGCATGATGCAAGCGTCTCGGCTCAAGCAAGGCATGAAAGAAGTGCTTGGCACGCATTTATTGACGATGAATCCAGCGAAAATGGCGAAAGTCTTAGAAGCCAGCGATCCCTTAATTGCTCGGGTGCAAGTTCGCCGTGTGCTTTTGCCGAAGCCTCATGTGTTGTTACGAGTGAGTGAACATCGTCCGTGGGGCTTGGTGTACAATCCGTGGGAAAAGGCGAGCGTCTTGGCGTGGCATCACCAGAGTAGTGCCAGTCAAAAAGTACCGCCCCCTTACGCCTTTGTGCTGGATTCTTATAAAAGTTTGCATTTCACGAAAAACCAGTATCAGCTGCCCAAAGAAGCCCTCGCCGATCGCTTCACCTTCATGTTTATGGACACGGACGATTACCGTCGCTTGAATCCCAATGCTCGTCAACAGCGTTTAGAACAGCTCGATCGCATTATTGAAGGCGTGCGTCAAATCAAGGGCGTGGATGTTGAAAGTGTGACGCTTTCTAAACGCCAGCACTTGCAACTTGATGTCACCCTAGACGCCCATCCTGTGGTGGTGGTCGCAGGCGAGTTGGATGTCGGCATCTTCAAGCGATTGGCTCGATTAAAGCCTGCCTTGAAGAAGATCCACGAACTCAATGAAGCGTCCCCCAAGAACCTGATCGATCGGGTGGATGTTAGCTGGAACGAGAACCTGTATCTAAGACGCCAACAACTATAGAATAGCCTCATAGCCTATTTTATATAGCACGCAAAACGATAGGAAGACATCACATGTTGCCAAAGGAACCCAAACGTATTTTGCTCGTTCGATTGAGTGCCAATGGCGATATTGTGCAAAGTTTTGATACCTTGAAACGCCTACGTCAACGATTCCCCCATGCCTTTATCGGCTGGGCGGTGGGTGAAGCAGGGGCAAGCCTGCTCAAACCTGTGATGCCGTGGCTCAACGCCGTACATATTTTGCCGAATAAGGCGTGGAGTAAGGCGTGGGTGTGGGAACTGCTTCACCTCAACAAGTTGGGTCATGTGGATGCCAAGGTGCATCAGTGTTTGAATGAAATTCATGCCCAACATTATGACGTCGCCATTGATGTGCAGGGACTCAACAAAAGTGCGGTTTTGCCTTTTGTGGTGGGCATTCCGCATCGGGTGGGATTCGCCAACGCTCGGGAGCAAGCCCGTTTTCTGTATACCGCCACGCCTGCTCGTTTGGGCGGATTTTTTCAGCCCACCCAACACGCTACGCAAGAGTTCTTGTCCCTGCTTAGCCCTTGGAACAAGGATAAGGGAAAGGGCTTGACGTTTGACTTCCCTGATCTAGCTCCTTTAGAATGGAAGCCCCCCTTGCCGAAAACGCCGTTGTTTAATGCCTTAGATGAAGCAAAAGCCGAAGGCAAGTCGCTAATCGGACTCGCCCCCTTCACGATGTGGGCATCCAAGCATTGGGACGCCGTGCATTGGCAGGGATTGATTGAAGCCCTCTTCGAAAAGCACCCACAGGCGTTAGGCGTGTGTATCGGTAGCCCTGCGGAAGTCGAAAAATGGCAGACGCTTGCTCAAGGGCTTTCACCAAACGCTCAAGCCCGCTTGATTCACTTGGAAGGTCAAACAAGTTTATTGCAGCTCATGCACGTGCTAAAAAAGCTCGATGTGCTGGTGGGTTCGGATTCAGCACCCTTGCACTTGATGGATTGGCTGATTCGAGAAGGCGTGCATCCAGCAGGGAAAGTTATTTCACTGCTCGGCCCGACGCATCCGTTACGCACGGGGGGGGCGAGTGATAGGGCGGTCAATTTGCATGTGGATTTACCGTGTATGCCATGCCATAAGAAGGCTTGTCCCCTCGGCACGAATGCGTGCATGAAGACACTTTCGGTCGAAACGGTTTTGTCAAATTTTAATGATTCGTAGGAGGTTCAAGACATTCTTGAATCTTCATTAACGCCTTTTGATTCAACGCCAAGGTCAGGTGATCCAACTTCCAGTCTTCCAGCAAGTGATTGTACACTTGCGGACGTCGAGGCGACATCAACGAAGCCGACACAGGTACGGTTTGTAACATCGCATTTTGAAACGGCACCATAAAATCCCAAACCGCCATAATCGAATGATAGACGACATCTGCTCCCTGATGCACCAAAGCCTGTTGGGCTTTCGTGAGTTGATCGAAGACTGCAGGAATAGGCTTGTCCAAATTACGAGGCACCCAGTATTCCTTCAAACGCTGTACGCCTGTTGCCCCTAAAAAGCCTGTACCTAGTGTGACCAACGTTTTAATCGGCGATTCTTTCGTCATCGACCAAATGTTGTCGATTAAGTATTTGGCGACCAAACCCCCTAAGCAATGCCCAACAACGTGAATGCGATCTACCTGATAGTGGTGACACAAGGCGTTAATCTGCTCGTTGACGGCAACGGCAGTCTCACCCACTGAAGCGAGTCCGTTTTTAGGCATTTCCGCCACATAAATCGGGTAACCTTGAACCTTAAAATGTTCCACCATTTCCCGAAAGAAATACGGCGGCGTGTTTAACCCTGGTACGACCAAAATCGGTAGGCGATCTTCAGACGTGACGAGTTCATCATCATCAGCGACCATGGACGCATAGGCTTCTGTCGACACCGTCGGACGAATGAGCTTGTCGGTTTCATGCAATAAGTCTGAAATCAGCGGAATCACTTTTGAGGTATACGGACTTTGGCGATTAAGGGCATAATAATCCTGCCGAGCGGACGCCGTCAAGCTCCACAAGCGAAAGCCTGAAATAAAATAGCTCCACAACCACGCATAGAAACGGAAGATAGGCCAGCGACGAGGGCGGTTCCATTCATTGTAGTACGCCATGATATTCTGCACTTCAAGGGCTTGCAATTGCCGATGAATTGGGCTAAGTTTGACCACGCCCATGTGAAGCAAGCCTCCAACGGGGGTACGCATCCATAAAACGCCGAGGCGTTCGAGCCATTGGGGCTTTTTGCGTTTAGTGTGCTTGACTTTTTGGGTCATAACGATAATTTCACTTCGTTGTTTTGGGCAAGTACAGAATAGCACCCTTACTTTAAAGGAGCAAGGAAAAAAACACAATTCCTACGACCAGTATAACGCAGTTTGAAATTATTTTAACCCCCTTCTTTATTTATTTTACAAAAAGCAAAGGATTTTTTTATGCTATAGTTATATACAAATGCAGGCAAAAAAGGACAAAATCATGGCAAACAAAGGACTCGAATACGCTTCCGTCCTTATGGGATACCCTGCTTCTGCCTTTATTATGCTAAAAATCGTGGCGTATTTTTTTCATTTTAGCCCCCCTGCTTGGGTCTTCTTGGTGGTGATTTTAGTCGCCCACGTATTTTCCCTTATTTACATTGTGAAAGGATTAGACTCATCGAAATAAGTGTAACATTGCCTTGGCTTGCCAAGTTCAGAAGTCTTTCTTTTGCCAATGTGGCAGGTATTTGCGTGAGCTTTCTCCTGCTGTATTCGCTCCTTTTGCAGGGGGTTATGCAGATTTGTGAACGCTATTTAAAAACCGCATTTTGGCGATTAGTCGTCTATGTTCCCTTTGCCTTAGGCTTCTTATTGTGCTTTGCAATCGCCTTATTTTTATTCCCCCAAGAAAAAGTGCTTGTCATCGCATTATTTTTTAGTTATAACTTATTAAAGATAGGGTATGGGGCTTGGAAGTCTTCCGTACCATCCACAATGGATTAGTTTTTAGGAGATAGCCTGCAACATGCAATCACACTTTTGGGAAGCTTCATTATACGGAATGCCTGTTCATGTGAACACCTTAATTATGGTTGCAGTAGCGTTGGTGATTTTATTAAGCATCACACGTCTGTTGACCTCATCCATTTCGATTCGTCCGAATCGTCTTCAGGTTTTTGCGGAAATGCTCTATGATTTTTGCCGAAGCATTACTTTTTCTTCTGCGGGCAAGCGTGGCGACACCTTCTTGTATTATGTGGGAAGCGTCTTCTTTTTTGTCTTGACCTGTAACTTGCTGGGTCAATTCCCGCTTAAGATTTTTGAATTGCCTCATGGTGAACTCATGGCACCCACAGGAGACATCAATGTACCTGCGGCTTTAGCGGTGGGAAGCGTCATTATGTACTTCTTCTTTGGTTTGAAAGCCAAAGGCTTGAAGTATTTTAAGCATTATCTGTCGCCTTTACCTGATTTGATGGCAGGTCAATCTTTGCCTGTTAAGATTACGTATGCTATGTTCTTTTGGCCGTTTATTTTGTTGAATATCGCCGAAGATTTGACCCGTCCAGGTTCTTTGATGATTCGACTATTTTGCAACATCTTTGTCGGGGAGATCTTGACAGGGGTCGCTCACAGTGCGTCTCATTACTTATTACCGATTGCGGTTATGGGTATTGAATTGTTCGTTGCCGTGGTTCAAGCGTACATTTTTGCGATGCTCACAAACATCTATATTAGTTTATTGTCTGAAGACCATGATCACCATGAAGATGAACATGATGCTTCACATGCGTCTGAGGAAGAGACGAAAGTCCCTTCCTTAGCCTTTGCCTAGTTTTTGTATAATATTGTTCCCCGTTTAATTTAAGGAGTTTGACAGATGGAAGCAGCAACAACATACACCATTGGTGGTCCATTAGCTATGGCGATCGCCACAATCGGACCAGGTATCGGGATTGGCTTAGCCGCAGCCGCCTTCTTTAACGCAACGGCTCGTCAGCCTGAAGTGCGTGGGCCTTTGCAGGGCGTATTCTTCGCTGCGGCTGGTTTAATCGAATTGATGGCATTGCTTGGCTTTATTACATTGTTTTTGTAAGAAGCAAGGCATCCACGCACAGGGATTCGTCCTTGTGCGTGGGGCGGTTCTTTTGTAGGATTGGTTTAGATAAAGTGGTTTAGATAAAGGTTTTACTCATGTCCGAAAGTCTATTTCAATTTAATTTGACGCTACTCATTGTTTTGGTGGCTTTTTTAGGCTTTTCACAAGTCATGCGTGTGATGTTCTTTGAGCCGATTGCGGCGATTAAAGATGCGCGTGCAGACGCAATCTTGCAAAAAAACCTGTTAACCGATTTAGATACTGCTTTTGTCTTGGAGCAACAGGCTCAACTTAAAGTAGAAGAGTTAAAGACGCAACGCCTGATTCAGGAAGTCTATCAAAGCCGTGTGCAGAAGGCACAAAGCGAATCCGCAGCAAAGCTTTCGGCTCATAAAAAAGAATTAGCACTTACTTTAGATGCTCACATTCAAAACGAAAAGCAAGCCCTTCAAGTGCGTCAGAATGATTTAAGTCTTCAGAAAGACACCTTGGTTCAACGCATTACTGAAAAATTATTAAGTTAACTGAAAAGCCCTCTTGATTCGGAGGCTTTACTCGAACGAGGAAATCTCGGTATGTTATTCTCAGTCCCCCTAGTTCATCAAGCCGCCAGTGATGCCCCACTGGATCTTTTGGGTATTTGGCAATACCTAGGTGAAACCAATTTGTTTAATGTCTTGGTCTTGGTGGGTATTGTTCTGTTCTTCTTTAAGTGGAAAAACATCAATATCGGCGAAGGCTTGGATTCTAAAATTAAAGAAACGGTGATTGATCTTGAAAGTGCAGAAACACTTTCCGTAAATGTTAACGAAAAGAAAGAAGCAGTTTTAAAACAATTAAACTCTGTAGAAAAAGATCGTCAAGCTCGTTTGCATCAAGCGGAAGAACGTGCTGAAGAATACAGTCGTAAGCTGGTTCAAGAAACGCAAGCGAAGATTCGTAAATTAACGGAACGTCAACAGGCTCAAAAACGACTAGAATCTAATCATTTGCAACGTGATATGGTGAAAAATTTTGTAAGCTCGTTGGATGCTCTTTCGGTCGATCGTTTGAAAGAACAATTAGATGATGCTACCCAAATCCGTCTGATTCATAGCGCTTTAAATGATATTCAAGCAATCTATTCAAGTACTCTGAATGCTCAGCGTTCTTCCGTTGCCACAAGCCCCAAAGAAGGGATTTACTTATGAGCCACGCATTCAGTCTTTCTAAAGAAGCCGTAAATCAAGCCAAAGGCTACGCCAAAGCCCTTTTTGATATTGCAAACGAAAAAGCGGTTTTGTCTTCTGTTTACGATTCTTTACTTCAGCTCCACACCATTTTTCAAAGCACCCCTGATGCCGTACAGATATTCATGCAAAATGAAGACATTTCTGGAGAAGCACTTGAAGAGGCGTTGTCGCCCTATTTGCTTCAAGCTGAAGCATGGGTGGTTAAAACCCTAAAGCTCATGTTCAAACAAGAACATTATGCAGGTATTCCTGTCTTGTATCAGGCATTTTTGCCGATGTATGAAGCATCTCAATCAATCGGGCATATAAAAGTATGCTCTGCTGTTGAGTTGAATCCTGAACTTCTTCAAACGCTAGAAGCTCGTTTAAGTGAAATCTTTGGACTTTCCCAAGCTGTGATTCATCACGAAGTGGACGCCGACATCTTGGGCGGTCTTTATGTGGAATACAAGGGGCTTCGCTTTGATGCGACCTTAAAGCGTCAACTTGCACGCTTTGAAGAGGCTCTTTCACAGCTTTGAATTCAAGCACACACGCAACACGATATTTACAATCCCCTAATTTAATTGAAAAAGGAAGTACAATGACCATTCACAGCACGGAAGAACTTTCTGCCTTACTCCGCCAACGCATCGAAGCGTTAGATATTCATGTCAACACTGAACAAGTCGGCACCGTTTTAGAAGTTGGCGACGGTATTGCTCGTCTCAGCGGTTTAGACAACGCCATGGCTGGCGAATTGGTCGTCTTTGAAGACGGGCATAACACCAAAGGCATGGTTTTGAACTTGGAAGAAGAAACCGTGGGTGTCGTTATTTTAGATAGCCCGCTTAATATCCGTGAAGGCTTACGTGTGCGTGGCACAGGGCAAATCGCCTCGATTCCTGTCGGTGAAGCGGTGATTGGACGAGTCGTCAATCCACTAGGCGTGCCTTTAGACGGCAAGGGCGATATTGAAACCTTTGAAAGTTCACCACTTGAAAGTAAGGCCCCTGGTATTATTGAGCGTAAATCGGTGCATGAGCCTTTGCAAACAGGGATTACCGCCATTGACGCCATGATTCCCATCGGTCGTGGACAGCGTGAATTGATTATTGGTGATCGTCAAACGGGTAAGACCGCCATTGCGTTGGACACCATTATCAACCAAAAAAGCAGTGATGTTATTTCGATTTACTGTGCCATTGGTCAGAAAAACTCCACCGTGGCTCAAATCGTCAAAACCCTTGATGAACATGGAGCCATGGAAAACACTATTGTTGTAGCGGCTTCAGCCACCGACTCGCCTTCAATTCAGTTTTTGGCACCTTACGCAGCAGTTGCCTTGGGTGAGTACTTTATGAACAAAGGCAAGCACGTTTTGGTGGTTTATGATGATCTTTCCAAACATGCGGTTGCGTATCGTACGCTTTCTTTGCTCTTGCGTCGTCCTCCAGGTCGTGAAGCGTATCCTGGGGATGTCTTCTACCTTCACTCTCGTTTGCTAGAGCGTGCCGCAAAACTCAATGATGAGCTTGGTGCTGGCAGTATTACCGCCTTGCCTATTATTGAAACGCAAGCGGGCGACGTTTCGGCGTACATTCCCACCAACGTTATATCTATTACGGACGGTCAGATTTTCTTAGAATCCGACTTGTTCAACGCAGGGATCCGTCCTGCTGTAAACGCAGGGATTTCGGTGTCTCGAGTCGGTGGAGCCGCCCAAACGAAAGCGATTAAATCGGAAGCAGGTCAGTTGCGTTTGACACTTGCTCAATACCGTGAACTTGAAGCCTTCTCTCAATTTGCGAGTGATTTGGATCCTGCCACACAAGCCCAACTCAAGCGTGGTCAACGTTTGGTGGAACTCTTGAAACAGCCTCAATACGCTCCGTATTCGGTTGCGGATATGTACAGCTTACTGCTTGGTGCCAACAAAGGCGTTTTAGACAAGCTTGAACTTGAGCAAGTCTTGCCCTTTATCAAAGCATGGTTAACGGCATTTAAGAGCTTGCACACGGATTTGTATGAGCTGATTAACACAGGCAATAAGGTGGAAGATGCTCAAAAAACGCAGATTCTTAGCCTAATGACGGCCTTGCGTGACAGTCAGTTCCTCGCTGAATAAGCGTTGCCGTTCTGACGCCTTGTCCTTTAAACCGCTTTTAAGCATCCTGTTAAAAGCATTGAAAGCGGTTTCCCCCATTTACGTTAATAAGGTATCCTTTTCTTATGGCCAATTTAAAAGACATTCGTACCCGCATTAAAAGTATTAAAAATACGCAGAAAATCACCCAAGCGATGCGTATGGTGGCGGCTGCCAAAGTGCGTAAAGCGGAAAATAGC
>JAJTHC010000261.1 GCA_021299615.1 Vampirovibrionales bacterium | reverse complement strand
TTGATAATTTTCTGTACAGTGTCTATACGTTGTCGCTACGATTATTTTGTTCTGTTATGTAGGTCTGTCTACACGCCCTCACAAAATAATCTAGGCTCCTCGTCTAGCCTACTGTACAGAAAACTCTAAATTCAGCTATAGGTGGATTCTAGGAGCCTAGACTCGCAGATGGGCGAGGTGTACAGAGACGACCATAAGCACATCGAGAATCGTAGCGACAACGAAGACGCCAGACGCTATTTAAACTAAGAATTGGTATAACTTGGCTATAGAAGTCTCTACGAAAGAAACTGTTCCACAAACTTCAAGACCACCAAACGAGCGTGAGAATACACCAAACCGCCTTGAAAATAAAAGGTATACGGCGGACGCACAGGCCCGTCGGCGGAAAGCTCAATCGAAGAACCGTCAATAAACGTCCCCCCTGCCATAATGAGTTCCGACTCATAGCCAGGGGCATGGGCAGGCACAGGCGTAATATAGCTCGACACAGGCGACCATTCCTGCACCAACTTGGCAAACGCCATTTGGCGTTCAGGCGTTTGTAACCACAGGGTTTGGATAATATCGCTACGATCCGCATCCCACCGAGGGGACGCCTGCATGCCGAGGGCTTCAAGCACATAGGCACTTAAGCACATGCCCTTGACCGCTTCTTTCACCACGTTTGGGGCTAAAAACAAGCCTTGCAAAAAGGTACGAGTCAATTCAAACATGTAACCGCCATTCGCCCCAATGCCTGCACAAGTCAAGCATTCTGCCACTTGCTCGATGAGATCCGCCCGCCCAGCGACGTATCCC
Source organism: Vampirovibrionales bacterium (assembly GCA_021299615.1). Taxonomy (GTDB): domain Bacteria; phylum Cyanobacteriota; class Vampirovibrionia; order Vampirovibrionales; family JAJTHC01; genus JAJTHC01. The sequence continues at coordinate 1,761 of JAJTHC010000261.1, read as the reverse complement.
CCTGCTGGCACGATGCCTCCCCCTGGATTTTTGATGAGAGACCCTGCCATAATATCCGCCCCAATCGCCGTTGGCTCATGGGCTTCGAGGAATTCGCCGTAGCAATTGTCCACCATGACAATCGCCGTGGGATTGTAAACTTTTAAAGCCTCAATCACCGCTTGCATGGCGACGAGTGTCATGGGTTGACGGGTGCTATAGCCTCGTGAGCGTTGAAGGTAAAGCATCGAAGCATTTTGAATCAGCGTGATTTCAGCATCGCTAAAACTGGTGCGGATGCGTCCGTCGTCTTCAAAGACGCTAAACTCGTCATATGTGACCCCTTTGGCTTTGAGCGACTGCTTCGATTCGCCACGCAAGCCAATGACTTCTTCAAGCGTGTCATAAGGGCGACCTGTGACGGAAAGCAGGGCATCGCCGTGGTGGAGGCATCCGTTTAAGGCGAGCGAAAGGGCGTGTGTGCCTGAAACAATATGCGGACGCACCAGTGCCGATTCGGCTTCTAAGGCATCGGCGAAGATTTTGTCCAACACTTCACGCCCCATATCGTGATGCCCGTAGCCTGTAACACAAGCGAAATGCTCTTCGCCTAGGCGGTGGCGTTTCATGGCATTGAGTACTCGTTCGGTGTTGGCATGGCACAAGGCTTCAAGGTGAGGAAACACCGTTTCTTGCAAGGCGTTTTCAGCATCGTGAATGAGGGTTTCGGCGTTCGTTATCGTGGGATGTGACATATTATTTCCTGCTTATATATCAAGTTCTTTGATGTTAACACAAAAATGATATGTTCATTTTTGTGTAGCCAGGTTTACAGAAAACGTTAAAGACGGCTATGCTCATAAAGCTTGGAGAAGTACCTGCACAGACGGGGCTTGATGCGTGGCGTCATGCAAGGCTTGTGGCGTTAACGCCTTCAATGCCTTACCCAAGCTCACCGCTTGCGTTTCAGTCAGGGCAACAGGAGCAGGGACTTGAGCATCCTTATACTGCTTGAACATCTCAAACCCATTACCGCCTTCGGCTAAATACGTATTCACACTCACCCGAAAAGACCTTGACGCATCCAGCGGAAGCCCTGTACGAGCATCCAACACCGCTTGGACTCGCTTACCCACAGGTACCTTGGGATTCACCACCGCCACCACGCCCGAAAAATGCAAGTAGCCTCCCCAATTGGGTTCGGTGTCCACTTGGCTAAAGCCTTTTTCAAGCACGGCTTGGAGTTGAGCCTTGCTCAAGGTCAACGTCACCATGGCATTGTCAAAGGGCAGTATCTGCAAAATGTCTCGTTGCGTTAATAGACTGGGGGTGATGATGCGGTTGCCTCGAATGCCTCCGCTGTTGAGTATCACGACATCCGTTTTAAGGTAACGACGCAGGATTTCCGCAATTTGTTGAGCTGTTGGACTGTACACGCCTCGAATAGTGTCTTGGTTCACATTCCATGTGACGGGGAGCGTTCCCACAGGCTCATCCAAGCTCGCTAAACGAGCGGGCGTTTTTTCGAGGACTTTCGCTTCAAACGCCTTGTCTTCAGGGAAATCGGCAGGCGTTAGGGCGGTGACTTCATAATGCCATTCCGCAATAGGGCTGAGCTTGATTTTGGAGCGTTTGTACAAAGCACTCATGGGATGAAAGTTCAGTTGCAAATGTCCCACGGTGCGAGCATCACTGTCGAGCTTGATAATCGGCACACCGTTAATGACTTGTAAAAGCTGGTGATGATCATGCCCTCCTAAAATGACATCAATGTTCGGCACG
>JAJTHC010000094.1 GCA_021299615.1 Vampirovibrionales bacterium | reverse complement strand
TTTAATGGATTAAGCGACCAAACATTCTATTTGCATTTGAAAGAATGTGAGTGGCGATTTAATTTGAGAACTCAAAATATCTATGCTATTCTGTTAAAGGAATTGAGGAAAAATCCTCTCTAAAGTTTACCAGACCCTTGTAAAAATATGACCTTAAAGCCCATTATGACTAATGGCTATACTTAAGTGTAGATTTTCAAGATTCACAGACAAGAGCCTTTTACAAAATGTTACAACTTTTTGTAAAAACGTGGGTTTTACGCACTATTGAAATGGCGTAAATAGTTGTCATGCTATAGGCTATTCAATCGTTTAATTGGTATTAAGACCTAGTCGGGTTTGCTTATTTTAGGAATCTATGCTTTATTAAAAAAAGTACACAGTCGTTGAAAAAGGATACCCTCACCATGTCGAAGCCCCTAAGCACACCCCTACGCACCCTAAGCGTCTTAACCTTGATGTTTGCATCATGCTTACTTTGCTCGCAAGCCGTTCCCCAACGAGTCACGTTTTACCCAGAAGGCAAGGCGATTTTTAGTGAAACGCTTTCTTTGTCCTTAGAAGCTGGCAAACAAAGCGTGCCGATTCTAACGCTTCCACAAGCCAGCGACGTTCAACTATTTCCTGAAAATAACAGCTGGCAAAAAGGTGTTCAATTTATCGGCATTAAAAGCCCTTCTCTTTTTGAAATCCCTTTTTTAAGCCATCTTAATAAGTCGATTTGGGTGAAGGATGTCGTTAGCGAAAAATATGTGAAAGCCACCCTGAAGCAGGTTTCCCCTGAAGAAGACCTTGCCGTGGTGCAAGTGGGTGCTGAACTTTGGCAAGTCCCGACCTCTCAATTGTTGTTGAGAGAGCTTACGACTTTATGTGATTTCAAAAAGCCTACGTCTTATATCGCTCAATTAGAAAGTACCAGCATTCAAACTCAAAAAGCGACCCTACTCTATCAACTATCAGGGCTTAGAGCAAACATGCACTATGTTTGGCATTTGCCTCAAGATACTACACGTCCTGTTTCGCTTGACGCATTGATTGATTTGGAAAATCAAAGTGCTGTTCCCCTACATCAGATCCAAGTCAATGCCCTGTTTGGAGCAACACAACGCCAAGCCGACTATGCCCCTCGTGTGATGATGTCAAAAGCCTATGCCAGCAATATGGCTTCGGATGCTGCCTATGAAAGCCCCAGTATGCAAAACGTGGGCGAACTGATGATGCTCCGCCTCAATCAGGCTGTGGATTTGGATCGCCAACAGAAGGCGTCTTATGTGTGGAAGTCTTTTTCTCCCAAAGCCAGTTTTCGTTATGTCTATGCCCCCACACAAAATGGCTGGTGGTGGCAGTCTCAAAACGCTCGATTTGAAGCCCCCAATCAAGCCGTGCAGTATTTCTTAGAAAGCAATACATTTGAAGACGCCTTGCCTGCTGGGCGTTTTTCGATGTATCAAAGCGACGCTCTAGGTAATGACCAATTGATTAGCGAAGGACAACAGGGTTATCATGCCGTAAAAGAAGCGTTGAGACTTCCTCTAGGGGAAGCTCCCAATGTGCGGGCAAGCAAAAGTCAAACCAGCTATGTCGAAACCCCTCACACCATGAGTACCAGCTACGAAGTTTTGCTCAAAAATAGTAAGGCTACGGCAGTTACGGTGGATGTGTATGAATACCCATATGAGAAATGGGAGCTAATGTCGAGTTCGATGCCTGCCGTAAAGGTGGAAGGTGTGCCTGTGGCGTTTCGAGCTGTGGTGCCTGCTAAAGGGGAAGCGAAAATCAGCTATACCTTTAGATCGCCTCGATAGTAGGGCTTTCTAAACTCGGCGATAAAAGACAAACATCTAAAAAAATGGAGGCTTGGGGAAGCCTCCCGAACTATAAATAAAACATTTCTCTAAAAGTAAAAAAAAGAGTAAAATAAAGCTTCACTGATTGGATAAGATTTACATGGATTGAGTGGCCACTAGGCAAGAAGGTTTAACTTTTTAGCATTTCCTTCTCGCTGAACTCTTGGATTTAAATTATTTGGCATACCCACAAAAGGCATAAGACCTGAATTGGGGTTTACACTTAAATCCAACGAAGTTTTAATGGCAGGCTGATTACTATTTGCAGAACGCAATGGTCTAGTCACATTACTGTGAATGTTAGCGGTATTGTTGGTGTGCATCGAATAAGAACAGCTAATTGACATGGGAGATTTCATCCTATGTTTGGGGGTTGGGGAAGTGAATGACGTTTGACTGTCTTCACAAAATAACAATACAACAGACTATGTGACGACTTTGTGACGGTTAGCGTCTTTTTCTATGACATTTCAGATCTTTTTCTGTGACATCCTAGTCTCCTAATTTAGAACCTTTAATCCAATGACTACAAAATGTTACACAGTTGACAAAGTAATCAAAATCTGTATAATTAAGTTTTTACTGAGGGTTGGTGTTTTAGAAACACTAAGATATTTACCCTATTGATTGATGTATTCTAAGATTTTATGTGTTTTGTGTTTTGTATTTTAAGGAAGCCCCTCTATGAGCGTTCATGTATTGGCACCGTTTAGTTTATGTTCATCAAATCACCAGTCTATTCAACGACAGGGGGGTAATATAGAACGCCTTAGTCGAGACCAGATTAAAGCTATGCTCTATAAATATGCAAAAGAAGGCATTCCTTTTGGGTCTGAACTGATTCGGACTTTATTTACTCGATATTGCCCCAATGGAAATCATTCATCTCTTTGGGAAGGGATATTGATGGATATTCACAAAGAAAACGTATTAAATAAAGAACGCTTAGAAAACTGCTATAAGTTAGATCCTTATAAAACAGTTCGCAATAAATTGGACGCCCTTTTTAGTCTGCCACACCCTGAAGAGGAAGATCTCCGTGGCTCTCGGGGGTTTATAAACTATATGAAAGCTCTTAATGATCGATTGCAACACGTTTATCATCAAAGAATTCTTGCCTATAGACGCAACTACCCTTATTCATCATCAACAAACCTCCCTCCTTTACGGACTAAATGGGAAGCTGAAAAACTTGCCATCTTACTAGAACATACACCCTAACAAAGGAAACTGCGATGCAATTGAATCGCTTCTACTTCATTAACTCAAAACCTAACCTTCAACATCAGGGAGTTGATGAGTTTCACCCATCGCAGGATATTAAAAGAGGCTTTACCATTTTACCAGCTAATCTTCAAACTCGTTTTAGACATCTTACTAAAGAAGAATGCTTGCAAAGAATCAAGGAGTTTGCCAAAAATCTTAATTTTGGTATAGTGTTTTAAAGAGTTTTCCGTACAGTAGGCTAGACGAGGAGCCTAGATTATTTTGTGAAGAAGTGTAGATAGACCTACATGACTGAACAAAATAATCGTAGCGACAAAGTATAGACACTGTAGGGGAAATTAT
>JAJTHC010000270.1 GCA_021299615.1 Vampirovibrionales bacterium | reverse complement strand
TTTAGGCATCTGCCCTTTGGCTTTGGATTGCACCCGAATCTCAAAGGAATCCAGCGGTAAATCGCCTGTGACTTTAAAGACGACTTCCTTCTTCTTGGTGACGATTTCTTCACCGTCTTCGCCGTCCTTAACCTCTTCCGTTGTTTTTAAGGATGCTTCAATAATGTTGCCTTCCTTATACTCACTCATCAACAAGGCTTCACTTAAGGGATCTTCCAAACGACGTTGCAAGACTCGACGCAACGGTCTCGCCCCATACGTAGGGTCGTACCCCTCTTCCGCCAAGAAGTCTTTGACTTCCGCCGTGAGTTCGAGCTTGAGCATGCGATCGTTGAGACGTTTGAGCAAGTCCTTCATCATAATATCCACAATCAAGCGAATCTCTTCTTTCTTGAGCGGTTCAAAGATAATGGTATCGTCCAAACGGTTAATGAATTCAGGACGAAACACTTGTTTCATCGCATCTTTCACACGATCCTTAATTTTGGCATAACGAGCAGCGGCTTCTTCTTTTGCACTGCCACCAAAGCCAATGCTTGACGGATTCTCAATACCAGAAGCTCCCACGTTCGACGTTAAAATCACGATCGTGTTTTTAAAGTCGACCACACGCCCTTTAGAATCGGACAAACGACCGTCATCCAAAATCTGCAAGAGAATGTTGAAAACATCAGGGTGAGCTTTTTCAACTTCGTCAAAAAGCAAGACGCTATAAGGCTTACGACGAATGGCTTCTGTCAACTGACCGCCTTCGTTATAGCCCACGTAACCAGGGGGCGATCCGATCAATTTGGAAACCGTATGGCGTTCCATGAATTCGGACATATCCAAGCGAATCATGTTTTCAACGGATCCGAAGAAATATTGAGCCAAAGTCTTTGCTAATTCCGTTTTACCAACCCCTGTAGGTCCGCAGAAAATGAAGGAACCGATGGGGCGATCAGGGCTTTTTAAGCCGACTCTCGCACGACGAATGGCTTTAGAAATCGCCACCACCGCTTCATGCTGACCAATGACTTGTTCATGCAAGGTGTCTTCCATTTTCATTAACTTGTCGCTTTCGCTTTCGGTTAACTTCGACACAGGAATGCCCGTCCATTGTGAAACGACACTGGCAATATCTTCAACGGTCACCGTGATATTTTTGGGATCCAGCGTCTTTTTGTGGGCATCGGCGATTTCACGCAAGCCTTCACGCATTTCCGCTTCTTTGTCACGCAATTCAGTGGCTTTGTCAAACTCTTGAGCCCGAATAGCTTCTTCTTTTTGACGCACCAACGCCTTAATTTCACGCTCCAATTTCTTGCCGTCTTCAGGCAAGGCACTGTTGTTCAAACGCACACGAGAGGCGGCTTCATCGATGAGATCGATGGCTTTGTCAGGCAAGAAGCGATCGGAAATATAGCGATCCGACAGCGTAACCGATGCATCAATGGCTTCGTCGCTAATGGTGAGCTTGTGATGCTCTTCATACTTTTCACGCAAACCACGAATGATTTCAACGGCTTCAGAAAGCGTGGGTTGATCCACAAAAACAGGCTGAAAACGACGTTCTAAGGCAGCGTCTTTTTCAATGTGCTTGCGATATTCCGTAATCGTGGTGGCTCCAATAACCTGCAATTCGCCACGACTCAAGGACGGCTTGAGGATGTTAGCGGCATCAATCGCCCCTTCCGCAGCGCCTGCTCCGATGAGGGTGTGCATTTCATCAATCACCAAAATAATATTGTTGGCTTGACGGATTTCATCCATGACTTTTTTGAGGCGTTCTTCAAATTCGCCACGATACTTGGTACCCGCGACCAATAAGCCCATATCGAGCTGAATAATTTTTTTGTCTCGCAACATTTCAGGCACGTCACTGTTGACGATGCGTTGAGCCAGCCCTTCGGCTAAGGCGGTTTTACCAACCCCAGGTTCACCAATAAGCACAGGGTTGTTTTTCGTACGACGACCCAAGATCTGCACCATACGCTCGATTTCAACTTCACGCCCGATGACAGGATCCAAGCGAAGTTCTTCGGCGGCAAGCGTCAAGTTTTGCGAGAATTCGTCTAGGGTAGGCGTTTTGGTTTTGCCACCGCTGGAACCGCCTGAGCTGGAGGAGGATCCTGAACCACCGCCACTGCCTGAAGAGGCACTGCCACGGGTTTCGCCCAACATGCGAATCAAGTTGCCACGCAACTTGGTGAGATCCACGCCTAAGCTTTCAAGCACTTTGGCAGCGACGCCTTCGCCTTCACGAATCAAGCCCAACAAGAGGTGTTCCGTGCCGATATAGTTATGCCCCAATTGACGGGCTTCATCCCACGACAATTCCAAAACACGCTTGGCACGAGGCGTAAAGGGGATTTCAACGGCGACAAAACCGCTCCCACGACCAATGATTTTTTCGACTTCGGCTCGGGCTTCTTTAAGATTGATACCCATGCCTTTAAGGGTTTTGGCGGCAATGCCTGTGCCTTCGCCAACGAGTCCCAATAAAATTTGTTCGGTTCCAACGAAGTTATGCCCCAAACGACGTGCTTCTTCTTGTGCCAACATAATGACTTTAATGGCTTTTTCAGTAAAGCGTTCAAACATCATAGCAGTGTATTCCTTCACAAACAATCGACGAGCAGATTTGTAGGCACAAGATCTCCACGCTT
>JAJTHC010000012.1 GCA_021299615.1 Vampirovibrionales bacterium | reverse complement strand
TGGATCGTTTTGGCATTAACATTTTCAAAACTCCTAAACATCATTAGACTAATTATAGTGCCTGAATATATAAACTCAAGACAACTTTAAAATGTGTTACTTTGCGTTACGTTGAGGACGACGGGTCGACTTTCGGCGAGCACCATCTTTGTCCTGCTGATTTTGCTGAGGCTTAGAACCTGCTGGACGGATATTGTGAAGCGTCAACACTTTCGTATCGCAATCGCCACCATAAATCCACACCTTTACACCAATCACACCAAACAAGGTATGGGCTTCTGCATGAGCATATTGAATGCCCGCTTTAAAGGTATGCAACGGAATACGACCTTCTTTCGCCCATTCAGAACGAGCAATATCTGCCCCTGCTAGACGACCTGAGATCATAATTTTGATGCCTTTAGCTCCAGCACGCATTGCCTTTTGAATGGCTTGCTTGGTAGCACGACGGAACGCCACACGACGCTCTAATTGCTGAGCAATTGATTGAGCCACTAGTTCAGCATCCGCATCGATCTTGTCAACTTCTAAGACTTCAATGCGTAGATCTTTTGTCGTGACCAACGCCAACAATTCGTTACGTAGAATATCAAGGTTCTGACCACCACGACCAATCACGACGCCTGAGCGCCCAGTGACAATGGAAACCACCACTTTTTCGCTTTTACGTTGAATTAGTACTGAACTCAAAGAAGCGGCTTTCAGCTTCTTCAGGATATAACGACGCAAGACTTCATCTTCTTTAATGTATTTTGCAAATTCCAAAGAAGATTTAACATACCAAGAAGACTGCCAGTCTTCAATAATACCGAGTCTTAAGCCACGGGGGTGTACTTTTTGTCCCACAATTATGCTCCTTTTCGTGATCTTGATACGATAAGCGTTAGGTGTGAAGACCTACGTAAACGTTGGTAAATACGACCTTGAGCTCTTGGCTTGAAACGCTTCATTGTTGGACCTTCATCTGCAAAGACTTCAGACACAAACAATTCATCAGGATTTAAACCCTGCTGCTGACGAGCACTTGCAACCGCTTCTACAAGCTTCTTCAATACAATTTCAGAGGCTCGGTAAGGCATAGTTTTCAAAAGAATATACGCTTCATTAACACTTTTTCCACGTATTTCGTTAATGACACGTCGCATTTTGCGTGCTGTGGTCATTATATTTCGTTGACTAGAAACAGACATCATAACACTACTTTCTCTTGACTTTTTTATCGTCGGCGTGGCCACGATATGTACGAGTAGGAACAAACTCACCCAACTTATGACCTACCATTTGTTCAGTGACGAACACAGGCACATGAGCCCGTCCGTTATGAACCGCAATAGTATGCGTCAACATATCAGGTGTTATCATCGAAGAACGACTCCATGTACGAATAACAGATTTAGAACCTGAAGCATTCGCATCATCGATTCTTTTTTGGAGCTTGGGGTGTACATACACTCCCTTTTTCAAAGAACGTGCCATAAAATAAAAACCTTTTGATTACTTACGACGACGAACAATAAGTTTCGTTGACGATTTCTTATTATTACGTGTCTTCTTACCAAGTGTGGGCTTACCCCAAGGTGTAACAGGAGAAGGACGACCGATCGGAGCCTTACCTTCACCACCCCCGTGAGGGTGATCGCAAGGGTTCATAACCGAACCACGCACAGTAGGGCGGACACCCATCCAGCGTTTACGACCAGCTTTACCGATGTTAATGTTCTTAAACTCGGCATTATCCAAGACACCCAAGGTGGCGTGACAGTTAATTAAAACCTTACGCATTTCGCTTGAAGGCATACGCAAAGTGGCGTACTTTCCTTCTTTAGCTACTAACTGGGCAGAGGTTCCTGCACTACGCACCATTTGTCCGCCACGCCCTGGAACGAGTTCCACGTTGTGAATGACAGACCCGAGGGGGATATTCTGGAGCGGTAAGGTATTCCCTACTTTAATTTCAGAATCCTTACCACTGGTAATGGTGTCGCCTACTTTCAGCCCTTCAGGGTGAAGAATGTAACGACGCTCACCGTCGGCATAACAAACGAGTGAAATACGGCAGTTACGGTTAGGATCGTATTCAATGGTTTCAACACGAGCAGGAATATCAAGCTTATTCCGCTTGAAATCAATTATACGATAGGTTTTCTTATGACCTGAGCCTTTGTGACGACAGGTAATGCGACCATTGTTATTACGACCCGCTTTCTGATTTAACGCAGAAAGTAAAGGGCGGTAAGGGGCTGATGAGGTGAGATCCGAATTGTCAATTTTAGACATTCCTCTAACACCAGCTGAAGTCGGCTTTAATTGCTTTGTTGCCATGATGTTATACTCCAGGAATCAATTCAATAGGATCGCCTTCAATCTTGAAAACGGCCTTTGTGTACGGCTTACGATACGTCGGCTTGCGACCAGCACGTTTCTTTTTAGAAGGAATACGAATCGTACGCACTTCTAAAACCTTACGAGCAGGAAACAATTGTTCAAATGCATAGGCAAGTTCAATTTTATTGACCGCGCCATCAACTTCAAACACATACTGACCTATTTGAGAAAGCCCAAAAGCTTTTTCAGTCAAAATAGGGCTTTTAATAATTTGGTGTAGGCTTTTGTTAGACATTATGCGGTAAGCCTTTCTTGGATTTTCACGAGAGCATCACTAGCAATTAAAATTTGGCTAGAGGCTAAAATATCATGCACACTCAAAGCAGATTCCACACGAACAGACACATAAGGAATGTTGCGAGTGGCTAGCAATAAGTTTTCATTGGACTCGTAAGAAGAGATCACAATCAAAACCTTGTCAGATGAACCGATATTCAACTTTGCCAAACCTTTAACCACAGCTGCCGTCATAGGAGCAGGCAATGCCGTTGTTTTAAGTACGGAGATTTTAGACAAGGCGTTGGTTAATGCAGAGCGATGTGCCAAACGAACCAATTTCTTGTTTAAGCTAATGCTAATCGAACGAGGCTTAGGGCCGAAGGTCACACCGCCTCCACGCCATAACGGACTGCGGATCGATCCTGCTCTCGCACGACCTGTTCCCTTTTGCTTCCATGGCTTACGACCACCACCACTGACTTCTGAACGAGTCTTCGTGTTTGCCGTGCCACGCATTGCATTAATGCGTTCACGACGTAAAGCCAAAAATAAGGCATTGCGGTTGAGTTCCACACCAAAAACTGCTTCTAGTGCTTCAACCGTTCCTTGCTCTTGACCTTCTAATGTAACTGATTTCAATAGAATCGACATTAAAATTTGACCTTATTAATCTTATAACTAACGAACTTTAGCGATTAACAAACCGCCTTCAGCACCAGGAACGGAACCCCTAACCAGTACCACGTTTTTATCCGCAATATAGCGAACCACAGGGAGATTTTGAACAGTGACCGTGGCATTGCCTGTACGACCAGACATCTGAAGCCCACGATAAACACGACCCGGCGTCGTACCAGCCCCAATAGAACCCGGCAAACGGTGGTTTTTAGACCCGTGCGACATAGGTCCACGATGGTGACCCCAGCGACGGATACAACCCATCGTACCTTTACCAATAGACTGGCCCGTAAAATTCAAGAGCAAGCCCTGTTGTTCAAGAAAGGAAAGATCTACCTTGTCGCCTACTTTATAAGTAGCAACAATCTCTTTACTAACTCGAAACTCTTTCAACGTACGAAACAAAGGCAGTTCATTCTTCGTCAAATGCCCTTGACGGGCTTTGGTTAAATGCTTGGGCTTTGCTTCAATCACACCAACCTGAATGGCATCATAACCATCGGTTTCTTTTGTCTTGACTTGCGTTACAGTCATGTCAAGTACTTCAACTACAGTTACTGCGATAGCGGACCCCGTTTCATCAAACACCTGGGTCATACCGAGCTTCTGTCCTAAAAATCCAGGAGCAGTCACAACCACTTTCCCTTTCACTTTATTTAAGACAACAACCAATTTAAGTCCACACGCTAGGGTGTCTATCGGGTAGACTTAAGAAGATGCGAATCTGTCTGAACGACTCATTCGCATCTTCTAAAACCAATCTATTACAAACGCACTTCAATATCAACCCCTGCTGGCAAATCAACTCGACTAAGTTGACTTACTAAATCAGCACCAGGGTCCAAAATATCAATTAAACGCTTGTGAATGCGAATTTCAAAATGTTCCCGTGAATCTTTGTTCACGTGAGGCGAACGAAGCACACAGAAAATACGGCGTTGCGTAGGAAGGGGAATAGGCCCAACGAGCTTGGCATCCGAAGACTTTACCACTTCCACGATCTTTGCGGCCGATGTATCAATCAACCGATGATCATAGGACTGTAAACGAATCCGAACACGATTTTGCTTTTGATTTGCTTGCTTTTGAGCCATAATTCCTTTTAAACCTTCTAATCGTAACGCTGCTTTGAAACAGCTTGCTAACTTATGATTTTCTTGAGCTTACTCAAGAATGGTATCCACAACACCCGCGCCGATGGTACGACCACCTTCACGAATAGCGAAACGCATACCTGCTTCAATCGCAACAGGCGTCAAGAGTTCAACGGTCATAATGACGTTGTCCCCAGGCATAACCATTTCGGTATCGGCTGGAAGCGTGATAGAACCTGTTACATCGGTTGTACGAACATAGAACTGTGGACGGTAGTTGGAGAAGAATGGGGTATGACGACCACCTTCTTCTTTTTTCAACACGTACACGTTAGCCGTAAACTTCGTATGAGGTGTAATTGTACCCGGTTTTGCCAAAACCATACCACGTTCAATGGTTGTTTTGTCAATACCACGTAACAATGCACCGACGTTGTCGCCCGCTTGCCCTTGATCCAAAAGCTTACGGAACATTTCAACACCAGTCACAACAGACTTGCGAGTGTCACCAAGACCAATGATCTCAACTTCTTCACCCACCTTAACGATACCACGCTCGATACGACCTGTTACAACCGTACCACGACCCGTAATGGAGAAAACATCTTCAATCGGCATCAAGAATGGCATATCCAAAGGACGCTCTGGTGTAGGGATGTCTGCATCAACAGCATCCATCAATGCCCAAATGGTGTCAACCCATTTGTCTTCGCCACGCTTTAATTTAGGATTAGCAGCCAAAGCTTCTAACGCCTTGTAGCCTGAACCTTGAATAATGCTCGCATTGTCACCATCGAAGTTGTATTCACTTAACAATTCACGAACTTCCATGTCAACCAATTCGATCAATTCGGCGTCTTCCACCATATCGCATTTGTTCAACCAAACAACGATCTTAGGAACCCCAACTTGGCGAGCCAACAAAACGTGTTCACGTGTTTGAGGCATAACACCATCGGTGGCAGCCACAACCAAGATCGCACCGTCCATTTGAGCCGCACCCGTAATCATGTTTTTCACATAATCGGCGTGACCAGGGCAGTCCACGTGAGCGTAGTGACGGTTGTCCGTCTCATATTCCACGTGAGCGGTTGAAATCGTAATACCACGTGCCTTTTCTTCAGGGGCAGCATCGATTTCGTCGAACTTCTTAAAATCAGCATAACCTACTGCAGCGAGCGTTGCCGTAATCGCAGCGGTAGACGTTGTTTTACCGTGGTCAACGTGACCTATGGTTCCAACGTTAACGTGAGGCTTGTCACGTTTGAATTTTTCACGAGCCATCATCATAAAATCAAATCTCCTTTTTATTGGGCCCAGAAAGGATAAAACTAAAATGTATCTTTTTTCGCACTCATTTTCTAAAATAAGTCGTCCAATCAATACACCTCAATACAAGTTTAGTACATGAAGCATAAAAAACAAGTCCCTATGTTTTAACAAATACTAAATTGAACCCTATGTAGCCCTTCTATTTACACCCAAAGATAAAAAAGACTCAAGCATTTCTTTTTTTAGGTATCATTTTGTAACAATTGCTTTATAGCCAAGTTAAGAGTTTTCTGAATAGTAGGCTAGACGAGGAGGCTAGATTATTTTGTAAGGGCGTGTAGAGCGAGCGATCTAACAGAACAAAATAAGCGTAGCGACAAAGTATAGACACTGTAAAGGAAATTAAAGACACTATAACTAATGAACATGCTTCATTGAAACAGGCACAAAAAACACGCCTCATTGGTTTTATACTAATGATGTGTCGGCATAAAGGGGGAAATCTATGAGCCAAAATGTGTTTAGTACGAATAACTCTCCCCACAATACGTGGGGATACCCCAAAACAGTTTTTCCGTCTTTTTCTAATGAAAACCCCAATGCAAAAGTCTTTACTCAGGTCGATATTAAAGGCTACCGCCCTAAAGACTTTTATGCCAATAAGCTATGGGCGTGGTTACAAATTCAGGCTCAAGGCTTAGCGGATGTTAAAGCTGTGGATAGGTTCGTGAGCCAGCAACTAGCCCATGTACAGAAAACCCCTTATGTGGATACATCCAAAAGTGTTGCGGAGTTGTTTGGATTAAAGCGTCTTGATTCGATCGGGCATCGCACGGATATTGAACGTCTCGTTCAAAACCCACAAGCTTATCAACAGCAGATTCAAACCCAGAGTAAGGCAATGAAGTCCGCCTTT
>JAJTHC010000244.1 GCA_021299615.1 Vampirovibrionales bacterium | reverse complement strand
TGGATACTATTTGGATTCTCTCTTACTGTTTAGTATAAGGAATTTGAGCGTCTTCTTTCCGGTTTTAGGTCTAATTTCCCCTAAAAAGTTTAAGTTTATTGGATGTTGTAACGTTTCCCTGTAGAAAACCCATAAATGGCTGATTCAAGTAATCCAAATCTTAAAAAATAAAGGATGCCTCCTAGAATGTGATATAATAGAAAAGTCAATGCAAGTTCAAAAAGGGAGACGCTTCTATGTCCAAGAAAATAAGCTCGTTGTTTTCAGCCCTCTTAATTCTAGGTGTGCTAGCGGGTGGATTGCCTGCTTCTTACGCCAATCGATCCGCCATTCAACGCCTGAATGTGCAACGCCTGCCCAAGCCAAATCAACTTTTTATGCCCAACGCCTTCTATCGAGATAAAGTCAATACCATCACGGTGAAAGCCAACCCCAGTGAGCAAGTGGTGATTTACTATCGCTATTTACCTTCAGGCGATCAAAGCTTGCCTGCGGACAAGTTGATTGTCACCTTTTCGCCGACACAAAACGTCCAGCAAGTACAAATCCCCTTGCCTAGCACCGAAGTCTTTAAAGAAATCCCTGCAAGCTCTCCGTTTAAAAAAGACAAGGAAGCTCCCCCCACTTATCAATTTAACGCCGTTCAAATTGAAGCCGTGCGTATCGATGCAGACGGTCGTGTGATTGAAAAAATCCAAAATGTTGATGCCTCTGGCCTGGCGGGTGGACAAGATGTGATTCCACTTTTAGAGCCTTATGTTTCAACACATGCGTCTGTCATGCCCACCGTGCAAGGGCTAGATCACAACACGATGCGTAGCGTGCAAAGCATGATCGATCTCGCTGGCGATGAAGAAAAACGCAAACGCTTACTCTACGACGGTACGATCAACCGTGACCGCAGCTTGGATCGCAATACCTTTATTGATGGCGGTGCCAAGACCTCGATTCCTGGTCATCCGCTTTAGAAAAAATGCCAAAAATATGCTTTACATTGGTGTGTCTTCCACGTATGCTAGGACTTAGTCTTTGCCCTATTAGATTAAGAAAGTCCTTTCGCTATGAACAACATGACACATCCTTCTAAGACCCTCGCCCAATGGGACGCCGAACTTCCTGAAGCCCCGTTGCCTGTAGCGTCTTATATTCCCTGCAAGCAAGTCGGCAACTTGATTTTCACCAGTGGCATGCTCCCCATGCAAAACGGTGAACTCCTTTACAAAGGTCGAGTGGGTGGTGAAGTTTCTTTAGAAGATGCTCAAGCCGCAGCTCGCTTGTGCATTTTAAATGCTTTAAGCGTCATTAAAGCCCAAGTGGGAAGCTTGGCAAACGTCAAGCAAGTGGTAAAAGTCACGGGCTTTGTGATGGGAACCCACGATTTTTACAATCAGCCTGCCGTCATTAACGGAGCTTCCAACACCCTCACCGAAGTCTTTGGTTTAGCCGTCGGTCAGCACGCCCGTTCCGCTGTGGGTGTGGCGAATCTGCCCTTAGAAGCCCCTGTTGAAATTGAAATCGTCGTAGAAGTTTAAGACACTTCTATATCTTAATTTGATAAGATATTCCTCTTCTTCC
The DNA here is from genome assembly GCA_021299615.1 of Vampirovibrionales bacterium. Classification (GTDB taxonomy): domain Bacteria; phylum Cyanobacteriota; class Vampirovibrionia; order Vampirovibrionales; family JAJTHC01; genus JAJTHC01. Next base: position 1,960 of record JAJTHC010000244.1, on the reverse strand, counting down.
CTCTTCCTGCTCTCCTTATAACAAAGTGATTTAGCCCCATGCCCGATGCATCTTCTTTATTTCTTAGCTTGCCGTCGTTTTCACTGGTCACGGCGTTTGCTTTAGGGGCTTTACATGCCTTAGAACCCGGTCATGGTAAAATTGTCATCGCGACTTACATGGGGCAACCCAAGTCATCTTACCTTGATATTCTAAAGCTCGGGGGGATTATTACCTTTGCTCACGGATTGGTGCTTTGGGTGGGGGTTGCTTTATTCTTTAATGTGCTTCATCACACACAAGGGATTCCAACTATTTGGTTTAATGCGTTACAGCTACTTTCAGCAAGCTTTGTGGTGATTTTAGGGGTAAATATGTTGCGTCGTACGCAAGAAATGCCTACCCCTGTGCAAGAAGCCGACCAGTCCGAAACCACGATGCTTGAATCCTTAGAAGCCCTAAAGCCTTGCTCGTCGTCTTGCCAGCATAGTGAAAACGAAGTGGCAGAAGCATCTATTTTAAATGCGTCTGGCGTATGGCAACAAAATAAAGAGTTGTTTTTATTGGGCTTGATGAGTGGCTTGCGTCCCTGCCCGTTGACGCTTTCAAGCTTGAGTTTAGCGATTAGCTTAGGGCAGTGGAAGGCATTTGCCTTTGTGTTGGTCTTTAGTATAGGCATGTCCAGCATGTTGATGTGCTTTGGGATTTTGGGCAAGCTGGGGGGCATCGGTTTAGAGCGAGGTTCCAAGCGGTGGTCGGGCTTGCAAAAGGTGCAAGGCTTTTTCTTAAAAGGCTCGGGCTTTTTGGTCTTGTTGATGGGTCTCTATTTTGTATGGCATAGCCTGCAAACCTTCAATACCCTTAAATAGAACAATTATGCTTCGGATCGTGTTGCTTTAGGCTTTTTTGGATCACTTGCTTGATGACGTTAGTAGTCGTTTCGCCTGCTTCTGCCAAGCCTTCTAATAGAGGCACGGTGGTCTTTTTCATCGCACGAGGCTCAAATATAAAAAAGGCAGGGACTTTAGTGACCTTAAATAAGTCCACATACAAACGGTTTTCGGCTTTGTCGGCATCAATAGGCAAGACGCTCAAGCAACGCTGAAAGGATTTCTGCTCACTCAGTTCAAACAACAAGGGAGCCACTTGCTGGCAAGTCACGCAAGAATCTTGATAAAACTCCACCAATAATCGAGGCGTCTTGGCATTATTCATGCGGTCTTGCACAGGGAGCTTAGCGTCTTTATCATAGCTTGAGGGGTAGTGGGAAAAGGCGTCGGGGGATGAAAATACCTTGATTAAGGACGTCCCCCAAAAGAAGAGAAGCATCCCGACGACAAGGAGGCTGGGCGTCCAGAAATTAAAACGAGCTTGCATAAAATGTTTTCCCCTTTCTCTTTTTATTATAAAGCCTTTGCGATATACTTACAAGGTATTTTAACCCTTCAAAGGACTCCACCATGACTACTTCAACCGACACACCCCCTGTTTTATTTCCTGCGTATGAACACCCCATTAAAATGGTCGTCTGCGATTTGGACGGCACACTGGTGCAGCCCGATTTAAAAGTAAGCGACACCGTACTTGACACGATTCAAGCCGTGAGCGAAAAAGGCGTGAAAGTCGTCATCGCCACAGGGCGGATGTTTCCTTCTGCCTTGCCTTATGTTAAACGCCTAGGGCTAGAGACCCCGGTGATCTGCTACCAAGGTGCCGTCGTACGAGACAGCCAAGACGGCTTCGCCCTTCGCTACAGCAGCCCCGTTCCGCTGAATCTCGCCAAAGAAATTGTGGGTTATTGTCAAAGTCAAAGCATTCACATCAATGTGTATGTGAACGATATTTTGCATAGTCAACCGCATGACATTTATGTGGATGAATACAAGCGGACGTCCTCTATTGAGCCTGTTTTGCTGGATGATGTTTTGAGCATTTTGCAAGCCGATGCCCCACCGAAAATGGTGGTCATTAATAACGATCC
>JAJTHC010000067.1 GCA_021299615.1 Vampirovibrionales bacterium | reverse complement strand
TGGCAGTGTAGCGTATAGTAAATAGAGAGAAAAATAAAGAATGTAAAACTATTACATTTTTGAGAAAGAGGAATAAAAACCCCCTATGATGATTTTAGCTGCTCCCCAAAACGGTGTTGTATCTCTCGCCTTTTCATCCGACTTCTTAAGGCTTGAATTGGTCTGGATCAATACACAATCTGGTCAAATTATTAATGCTGGGTATATTCCAATTAGTAGTATTGATTTAACGACTCGAGCCATTTTAGTACCCGACAACTTCATGGAAAGTGTTCAATCTTTATTCCAAGAATTGAACATTCCCCCTAGCTTGCCAGTTACGTTAATGCTACCAAGCTTCTATACGCGTATGTTGGGGCTACCGCCAGGTATAAATGAAAAAGACTTATACAATATATTGGTGAGTGAGGCTGAACGCTCTGTTTTGTTTAAGCGAGAAGCACCTACGCTAGATTGGCTCTTTTTAAATGTGGAAGACACTGAAAACGAATACTGTGTGTATACGGCGTACCCGCTTTCGGCGTTGACTGAAATTTTAGCCATTTTAAACCAGCTTAAAATAAATCTTTGTTCTGTTGAAAGTAATGTCACGGCTCTTTTAAAAGGTTTGATTAGTACAGGAACTTTGGCAAATGACGGTCAACAACGAATGCTTTCTATTTTAAATGAAAGCAATTCAACCACTTTGGTATTGGAAGGGGCGAACATCACCAGTTTAATTGAAGCCCCTGTGTCGTCTCAAAACATTGATGCGTCTGATATTGTAAGTGACTTACAGCAAGATATTGGTGGTTTAAGTGATCTACTGCATGATTGTAAAGAAGTCATTGTGGTGCATAATAATTCTAAAGTCCCTGCGGACTTATTAGCAACCGCTTTTGAACAGTTTAATGAAGTGGTACTGGTTGAACAAAACCCTGACACCATTGCGTCTTTAGGGGCGAAAAAGCCGTTGTATCCTTGTACGGTTGAAGCCTTAGGGGCATCGATGTTTAAGGAACTTGCTTCTTTTGGAAGTCTTAATTTACTTCCGCAAGAACGACAAATTGAAGTTATGGTGGCGGATTACCGAGTCAAAATCTTACCCTTTGCCATTGCGGCAAACGTCTTGGTTTTAGTTCTAGTGGTTTTGGCGTATGGCGTACTTTCAGCCATGAACATTGGCAAAAGTATGAGTTTAGATGAAGTGAATAAGAAAATTGCGAATCACCAAGCTCCTGCGGTTTCGCCTGAAACGTATGCCAAAGAACTTTGGTTGAAGCGTTACAGTGATTTCAATGTCAACATCGTAAAATGGTTGACGGCTGTACAAAAGGATTTACCTAGCACCTTATGGATTAATTCGATTTCGTTACAGTGTGTGAACGGTAAAAGTTTTTTACGTCTAGAAGGCGGAAGCCAAAACGGACAAGAAATCGCTGGTTATTTTGAAAAAATACAGCCCACGTTTTTAGCCGACAAATTAAGCTATTCCCAAGTAGAACCCACATCTTTAAGTGTGACACCTTCTTTAGAACCCTTTAAGCCTTCCACGACCCCTTCCCCAGCAGGTGGATCGTCTGGTGGCTTAGACAAGGTCAATAGTGCGGATGTTTACTATAAATGGCAGGCTCAAGCAGGGACGGATCCCAGTGCGGTTCCACCTGCAGCTCCTGAGGCGGCTCCGCCCCCTCCTCCTAGCTCCGAAGCAGCGAGTCATTAACATATAAATGTAATAAAGGTTTAACCCATGCGAAAAACAGCCTCTGCCGTCTTTGGCCCTAATCATCCCGCTTTTGGTAAAGTGCTTCAAACCCCTGAAGTTTTACTAGGGATTACGGGTATTGTGGTGATTTTATTGATTGCTTTTAATGTGTTGTTTACCTCTGTGTTGGCTTCTGCCACACAAATTGAAAAAGATATTGAAACCAAGCAACAAGAACTCAAAGACAAAGAAGCCTTAGATATTTTACTGGTACAACTCAAAGATGAAGCCGATCAAAATACGACGGATCTATTAAGCATTTCCCCTGGTGAGATTGCGTCCGTCAAGATTTTTAACTTCTTGAAAGAATTAGAAGGGCTTAGTGTGGATCCGCTTAACTTGCCTGAACCGCATCATCAAGTCTCTATTTTTCATGTGCAACAAGTGTTGAGTGACACGTCTCAGACAGCTGCAGCGGGAACACCTGCCACACCTCCTGCTCAGGCAGGGGCGACCAAAAATATCTTTAGTGCGGAAGTCACCCCCTTCCCTGCTCCAGAACTTGAACAATTGAAGCTAAATGTTTCTGCGGAACAGTACACCTATAAAATTGATGTGCGTGGTTCTTATCTTGGACTCATTAACTTTGTCAGAAAACTTGCGATTCATTCGCCTTTAGTCGGGATTAAAGGCTTGGAACTCAAGGTGGATCCTGATGCCCCCAGTGTATTATTATTTAGAAACGTACCCGTTTCTTCACCTTCAGGAGCAAGCACCTTAAAGCCTTCTGTTTCTTCGGCGGCTTCTAATGCCGCTTCTGGTGTGGATGCTAGCAATGCGTCAGAAATGGAAACGCCCCTTCCGGTAAATCCTTCTAAAAAAGCCAATACGCCATTGGTCTTGACTTTAACACTGGATATTTTCTTAAGTACGGCTAATGCCTCAAGCTTGAACACGCAAGCAGGTTCTTCTGCTACAATAACACCAGATGCCAGTATGGGGACACCTCCCCCTATAGCTTCCGCTATATAATGTAAGATTAAGGCATTTAGTTAGAAGGTCACTTGAAGATTTGCATTGCTGGAAAAGGTCGAATGCTTCATGCGTTGATGCAATGCCTACTGGTGGCTCATCAAGCAAGTCGTGTGCAAGTTGTAGCAATTGTAAGTAACTTGCAAGAAAAACCTGTGCGTCAGTGGCATGACGCTGGTATTTCCTTCATTCAATGCCCTCAAGGCATTCAAGACCCTGCTGTTTTGGAACATCTTCAAAACGTCCTTCAGCCCGATGTCCTGCTTTTGGCGTCGTGGGGAGAGATTTTGACACCACACACGCTAGAAGTTTTGGCTCCGATTAAGGTGTGGAACTTGCATCCGTCTTTATTGCCTGCTCATCGAGGGGTGAATCCCTATCTCGCTTGTATTTTGGCAGGGGAATCACAAAGCGGACTCACCTTGCATCAGCTGGTGGCAGGCATCGACGGAGGTAAGATCTTGGCACAACGTGCTGTGCCAATTGATGCGGAGATGTCAGGCTTAGACTTACAGGTTCGCACCTTAGAAGCGATTCCCCTTCTTTTTGAAGACGTCATCACCCAAGTGAACGCTGTCGGATTAGAAGCGTTTCACCAAACGGCGAGCGAACAACCCCTCTGGGGAGCGTCACATCACCGCTTGGCACAGATTACGCAAGTGGTGTTGAATCCCCATTCTCCGCTTGACGTTCTACAACGCCAAGCCCACGCCGTGCGTGACTGGATGCCGTGCCTGCTTCCTTGGGTGGGGGGCTTTCATTGGGATGTCGCGTCGTTTCATTGCAACAGGAACGAGAAAGATCCGACGTCCTTAGAATGGATGCATCCTGTGTCAGGAACACGCTGTTTTGTTACAGTAAAAGGGCTTTATTACAAGGGCTTAAAATGCTTCTGTGCAAGGGG
>JAJTHC010000042.1 GCA_021299615.1 Vampirovibrionales bacterium | reverse complement strand
TTCCTGCAAGAAAAATTCGGATGCCGTGTCTATAAAGTTTCCATTGACGCAGGCTTCACCTGCCCCAATATCGACGGCACCAAAGGCTTTGGCGGATGCACCTTCTGCGACGAAACAGGTTCTTCGTCTCGCACCAACGACCTTAAAACGCCGATTGCCGAGCAAATGCAGAAGAACATCGCCAATCGTCGCAAGCGTTACAAGGCTCAAAAGTTCATCGCCTATTTTCAAGCCAATACCAACACCTATGCCCCTGTCGAACGGCTGAAACGCCTTTATGACGAAGCCCTAAATGTGGATGACGACGTGCTGGGCTTGGCGATTTCGACCCGTCCTGATTGTGTGACGCCTGAGATATTGGATCTCATCGCCAGCTATCAGGAGCGTTTGCCTTATGTGAGCGTGGAATATGGCTTGCAAACCATTCACGACCGCAGTTTGGCGTTGGTGAATCGATGCGAGACCTTCGCCGATTTCTTACAGGCTTACGAATGGACGCAAGAACGAGACTTAGACCACTGTATTCATGTGATTCTAGGCATGCCTGGCGAAACCCATGCAGATATGATGCAAACGGCGGACAAACTCGCTAAACTCAAGGTGGCAGGGGTGAAGATTCACATGTTGGTGGCGATGAACCTTACGCCAATTGCGGAAGATTACCGCAACGGACGCTGGACGAGCATGGATTTTGACACCTATGTCAACACCTGCGTGGATTTTATTGAGCGTTTGCATCCGCAGTGCGTGATTCATCGGGTGGCGGGCAACGGTCACTTTAAGCATGTGGTGGCACCATCGTGGATGGCGAGCCAACGTCAGGATGTGATGTCCGCCATTGACGCCTGCTTTGCGGAACGAGGCACCAAGCAAGGCGATGCGTATTGCGATAGAAAGATCTGCGAAATTGATGTTCCCTCTCCTTGAAGAGAGTGCTAGGGAAATGGTTTCGCTGTTTAATTGTAACAAAAGGTAAAGCAGGCTTTAGAAGAGAACGCCTTGTTCCGAAAAGAAAATTGACGAGCTAACCGTACAGCCAAAACGTGAAATGAGATTAAAGAGATGACAGCACATATGAACCGCTTAGCCTCTAAATCTAAAAAAGTCCCTTTCGTCCAAGTCGGGCAATGGGTGATTGAAGGTACACGCTTTTTATTTGCCAGTATTGTACTGGTTTACGTCGTGATGTTACTGTCGCCTCCACGCATGGTGAATATGAATGACTCATGGATCAAACCGTTTACGTCTTCAGAATTAACGGACTCCTTGGTTCTTGAGTTGCGTCCTGTACTTGAAGAAAACGATGTTGTTGAAAAAGTAAAAACAGAGATCGATTCATCGCACCTAATTACATTGTCGTCTGATTCGTTTGGACTTGCTGAAAGAGCTTATACCATTTCTTATAGCCAAGTTTAGAATTTTCTGTACAGTAGGCTATTCTAGGAGCCTAGACTCGCAGATGTGTGAAGTGAACAAAGACGTACATAAGTACATCGAGAATCGTAGCGACAACGAAGACGCCAGACGCTATTTGAACTAAGACTTGGTATTAAAATATCTCGGCATCGGAAGGCATTGCCGACACAGAGGAGCTTGCGTTATGCCGACTGGGCGGGTTGATGACCCCTTTCGGCGTTTGAGCCACATAATAGTCCCAAACCCCTTTAGACAAACGCTGAATATACTCCTTCGCCGCCTCATGATTATGCGGACGCTCCACCATTACGGACATATAATAGTAACGTCCATCAGGCAAGTACACCAACGCCGTTTCGCCAAGGCTCTTGCCAATATCCCCCGTTTTATGAGCCACAAGGGTCTCCGCAGGCAACAGGGCTGGAATCAATCGACGGTTACGAGTGCCTTCTAAAATTTCCATGGCAGTCGCTTTGGTTTCCGTACTAAACCCAGGCTGTTCTTTTAAGTTCAGGAGCAAGGTCACCATGTCATAAACCGAAATGGTGTTGAAGCCTTCTACATCTGGTAAAATGTTTCGCAACGCTGTCTGCTGTAAGCCCAAGTCCTTCAACTGTTGATTGACTTCATCCTTACCACCGAGCAAGCTGGTCATCAATTCCGTGGCGGAGTTGTCGCTATTTTGAATCATGGCTTCAGCGGTTTGAAACGCTGTGTAAAACTTCTTCGTCCCTAAAAATTGCCAATCTCCTGAGCCTGACACCATGTGATGCTCATCAAAATACGCAGGCGTTTCATTGCTTAAAACGCCACTATTGAGATGCAAGGCGTATAAATACAAAAGAGGCAACTTGATCACGCTGGCAGAAGGCACGGCGTCTTCCATGCGTTTGCCTGCAAATTGAAGCGTTTGACCGTCCAAAACCAAAACATGAGGACGCAAATTCGGTTCGATGCTAGCACTCAAGCGATCCACCACCGCTTGGAGCGTTTCGTTTCGTTGGGTTTCCAACAACGCAGGACGCATCAACGGCGTCAACGGGGTAGGACTCGTCCATTTTTGCTCAGGTGGGATCCCCGCAACAGAAACACCTCGGTTGACCAAGTAGCTGTTTTGAACGAAAAGAGGGCTTTCTAACGGTTGTTCTGCAACGGTTAGGCCGTCTTGTTTGGGGGAAAGGAATTGATCCTGCACGGCGTGAACGAGCATGCCACCGAGCATCCACATGCCGACGCTTAAGCCGATTAAGAAGAGCGTAAGCATACTGAGACGTTGAACTTGCTGATTGCTTTTGGCTCTGTGGCGT
>JAJTHC010000182.1 GCA_021299615.1 Vampirovibrionales bacterium | reverse complement strand
TAAGAATTATATACTTCCTAACCAAAATGGTATAAATGGCTATACAATAGAGAGTTTTTAAATTTAAGGATCTTTCGACATAAATTGTTAAGTTTTTGTTACAATGTACCTTAGTGTGCTTGACACACTAGCCCAAAGTGTTTAATATACACATATGCTTAACGTCAATTAGACACTAAGCCTAATGAGTTCAGTCACTTAATCCCTGCTTGGAGCAAATTCCCATGACATTCGCAGTTAAACAAGCTAACCCCACAATCGGACCTTTCCAAATGCCTCAGTTTTCAAACAACAAGGTGAACGCCAAGTCCGCTGTTCGTGCAAATGTGGTTGAGTTTGGTGGATCTGTTAGCACCACTGCCCCCTTGGTCAACAGTATGTTCTTAAAGAACCTTTCCCCTAAAGTGGGAACCGCCCAAAACCGCTTGAACATTATCGCTTAGTTTTTTAGCTTCACTTTGTTTTTTGCTTTCCCTTACCGATGAGATGAGAAAAAATTATCCCCCCAAAAAAGTTCTTTTGAGCATTTAACGATATTTAAAAAAGTAGAAAGGCACTATGTGTTTGCGATGAGAAGCCCTCGTCGCTTTTTTTTGTCTTCTTTTTGTATTATGCTGGGGTTCTAGATTTCTTGCTCCGTTTTTAACTGGTCGTCGTCAGAGACCTTTGCTTTTTAGTTTTGACTAGCTTCGTTTTCAGCTGGTGCTGTCAGAGACCTTTTTGCGGAAAAAGGTTCTCCGACACCTCTAAATCCGTTCAAGGGGGGACGGGGGAGGACGTATTGCGTTTCTCCTCCCCTTCGTCCCCCCTTGAAAATCCCCCCTTCATGTCGAAAAAGTTAAAACTTTTTCTCTTGGGAAAGAAAACCGTTGGTTTCCTCTCCCAACCTCTCCTTCCTAAAGGTGAAGATTCACTTCGTGAATAAGAAGGTTTTTGTCCCCACCTCGTCGCATCATGCCTTTGCACGACGTCCGCAAAATGTCTCGGAAGCCTCGCATTTAGTGCGTTGACGTCTGTTTTAAAAACTTTCATATTATTGTTATGAAGTGTATTTTGTATTATGCTTTGTCTTACCCCTTCTTCCTTTAGGAGAAGGGGTAAAGCTAAAAACAATAAAGGCAAACACCACATGCTAGACGTTCTCATTATCGGAGCAGGGGCTTCAGGATGCTTCACCGCACTACGACTCAAAGAAGAAGACCCCAGCCTAAGAATCGCCATCCTCGAACGGCAAAGCCACGCCTTGCAAAAAGTCAAAGTCTCTGGCGGCGGACGCTGCAACGTCACTCACGATTCCGAAGACGTCGCCTACCTGCTCAAACACTACCCACGCCAACACAAGCAAGTCAAAGGGCAACTCAAAGCCTTTAGCCCCAACGATATGCGACAATGGCTCAAGCACCATTTTGTCGAAACCGTCGCCGAAGCCGACGGTCGGGTCTTCCCCAAAAGCAACGACTCGCAAGAAATCATCGAGGTGTTTTTGAGTGAGCTGAAACGCTATAACGTCCCCATTCACTACAATGAATCCGCTGTTTCGGCTGAACGAAACGCTGGTGAAACGGTTGAAGATGCCTTTGAAATCGTCACGCAAACAGGCAAGGTCTTTCACGCCAAACGCTTGGTTTTAGCGACAGGCTCGCAAGAGCAAGGCTACAGGCTCGCCGAATCGTTAGGCTTGCCGTTGACGCCCTTGGTGCCGTCCTTATTTACCTTTTGCGTGAAAGATGAACGCCTGCACGCCTGTGCTGGCGTAAGTTTGGACGCCGTTGAACTCACCTTGAAGATACCCAATGTCACGAAGCCCTTTAAGCAAAATGGGGCGTTTTTATTGACGCATTGGGGCGTGAGTGGGCCTGCCGTTTTGAAGCTTTCTGCACGATCCGCTGTGGAGCTGTATGCGTCCAAGTACAAGGCGACGCTCTTTGTCGATGCCCTGCCTACGCAGACGCAAGATGCCACACGCCTTGCCCTGCTTGGCGTTCAGGCGGAAAATCACAAGCGAGATGTCAAGAACATTAAGCCCCATGAAGCCTTGCCGTGGCGATATTGGGAACTCATTTTAGAGCAGTTGAACATTCCGCTGGACAAGAAATGGTGTGATATTTCGAAAAAAGAGCTAAACCAGCTCGTGGAAGGGATTCATCACCTGCCTTTGGCGGTGGACGGAAAGGGCGTCTTTAAAGAAGAGTTCGTGACCGCTGGCGGTGTTGAAGCGGATGCCTTGCATTTACAAACCCTAGAAGCCAAGCACCACGCCCATTTGTACGTGGTGGGTGAATTGCTTAATGTGGATGGCATGACAGGGGGCTTTAACTTCCAGCACTGTTGGGCATCGGCGAATGCGGTGGCGGTGGCGATTGGCTCATCGTTTTAGGGGGGATGCTGCCACGCTACGCTCGCAATGACGAAACCCAATTGCTTTGTCCCCCCTCCTGATTTTAGGAGGGGGTTAGGGGGCGGTTAAACCCTAGATGCCATTTGTGGTTTAACCTCACCCTCGAACGTCTTTCAGACGTTCTCTTCCCTCTCCAAAAATTAGGAGAGGGGACAAGACAAATCGGGTTGAAAGGCTTACGGCTTTATGCTAGTCTGATAAAAGCCTTTAAAGGGTTGCTTATATAGCAACACCCCCGTTCTGTAAAAGAAAGGAGGTGAGCTAAAATGGATATTCGTGAAGCGATGATCTTCTTGATTATCTACTTGTTAGTTATGAAACTAAGCTAACAAGATAGCGACGGAGTTCTCAAGTCTTACCCACTTGGGGACTCCCCCTTTTTATATTGTGTCAAATCTTGCACGCTTTGTCAAGGGGTTTGGCTCTGTTCCCTCTCCTTGAGGAGTGAGGCTCACGAGAGGGGGGGATTTTGAAAACCCAGCGTGACATCTACTCCCCACCCCAACCCTCCCCTTAAAGGGGAGGGAGTAAGAACGGCTGGCTCTGTCCCCCCTCCTAATTTTAGGAGGGGGTTAGGGGGCGGTTAAACCACAAACGGAGTCTAGGGTTTAACCTCACCCTCGAACGTCTTTCAGACGTTCTCTTCCCTCTCCTAAAATTAGGAGAGGGGACAGGAGCCATGGTTTAAAAACGAGACCTGAACGACTCGCCAGAATGGCACGGTATAGACTTTTAGCACTTTGCTTATTTTGTAGAAATGGGAATGGCGTTTATTTTTCCTCTAAAAGATCTAAAAGCTTGCTAGCATCATTTTGAGCATCAATGGCTTGTTTGTAGCCTTCCATGTCGTCTTGTTCTAGAAAGAGTTGTTTAGCTTTTTCTAAATCGGCTAATGACCCTTTTCTATCTCCAATATGAGATTTCGCCCTTCCTCGACTGGTGTAGGCTGTTGCAAGCTGTGGGTTAAGTTGAATGGCCTTGGTATGGTCTTGAATAGCCCCAGTAGAATCACCTAATCTATATTTCGCACTTCCTCGACTTGTGTAGGCTTCTACATATTCTGGATTGAGTTGAATGGCTTTGGTAAAGTCTTGAATCGCTCCTGTTTTATCACCTAAATCATCTTTCGTATTCCCTCTAGTGTAGTAAGCTCCTGCATCTTTTGGGTTGAACTCAATGGCTTTGGTAAAGTCTTGAATCGCTCCTGTTTTATCACCTAAGTTATCTTTCATTCTCCCTCTAGTGTAGTAAGCTTCTGCATCTTTTGGGTTGAGCTCAATAGCTTTGGTAAAGTCTTGAGTCATGCCAGTATCATCACCTAAGACATATTTTGCAAGTCCTCGGAAGAGATAAGTACGAAAATCGGGATCGAGTTTAATGGCTTTGTTACAGTCTTGAATAGCCCCTGTCGCATCTCCATCATAAGCTTTCACAAGTCCTCGTTTGGCGTAAGCGTGGGCATGTTGTGGATCGAGTTCAATGGCTTTGGTAAAGTCTTGAATAGCCCCTGTTCCATCTCCAATCGAGGCTTTCACAATTCCTCTACTATAATAGGTATCTGCATCTTTTGGGTTGAGTTCAATAGCTTTGTTACTGTCTTGAGTAGCCCCTGTTGTATTTCCACTCATAACTTTCGCATATCCTCGATTGGCGTAGGCTTTGGCATATTGTGGGTCGAGTTCAATGGCTTTGTTACAGTCTTGAATAGCCCCTATTGGATCTCCAGTAATAACTTTCACAAGTCCTCTATTGGCGTAGGCTTCGACATGTCGTGGGTCATGCTGTATCGCTTGATTGTAATACTCAATGGCTTGGCTATAATTTTCTTTGTTCTGCTCTGAACGTCCTCTATTGAAGGCTTCTTCGGCAGTTGGGGTACAAGCCTGTAATAAACACAATAACAATAATAAGGGAATTAAAACGAAGGTTTTGAGTTTCAAGGTTTTCATTTGCTTGTGTACTTTCTGTTAGGGGATTGTTTCATTTTAGCAACCATACAGTTTCCTGTAAAGCAAGGGGTTTTCTCATCTTTCTTTATGCTAAAATACTCTAAAATCCCCCCACAAAAAAAGGATACCCCCATGGCAAACTTAGAATCACAACAAGGCATCCCACGCTGGATGGGTAGCACCGAAACCCTCAGAGACGCCGACTGGGCGTTGGTCGGCCTGCCTTATGACGGCACCTGTAGCTACCGCCCCGGTACTCGCTTCGGCCCCGCCGCCATTCGAGACGCCAGCTGGGGCATTGAAACCTACAGCCCACTTTGGCATCGGGAATTGGGCGAAGACGTCACCTACTACGACTACGGCGATTTAGAACTCCCCTTCGGTAACCGAGACCGTGTACTCGCCGCCATTTCCACCGCTTGTGAAGACGTGCTAACGGCGGGCAAAAAGTGGTTTGGCATCGGGGGCGAACATTTGGTGACCTTCCCCGCCTTTGAAGCCTACGTCAAGCGATACCCCAACCTTGCCATTCTACACATCGATGCCCACGCCGACCTGCGTCAAGACTACATGGGCGAAGCCTTGTCTCACGCCACCGTCTTACGCCGATGCGTGGAACTCGTCGACCCCAACCACTTTGTGCAGATTGGCATTCGTTCTGGCACTCGTGAAGAATGGGATTTCATGCGTCAATACAACACGGTGTTCATGGAGCCGACGGCGGAAGCGATGCAGGTGGCTCGGGCGAAGTTGGAAGGGCGTCCTGTTTTTGTGACCTTTGATTTAGACGGGTTGGATCCGTCGATTTTACCGGGGACTGGAACGCCTGAACCGGGTGGGCTGACCTTTCGAGAGGTGCAAACGTGGTTGCAGAACTTCAAGGGCTTGCACTTTGTGGGGGCGGATGTGGTGGAACTGTCTCCGCATTACGACCATTCAGGAGTGTCGAACGTCGTCGCTGCCAAAGCCGTGCGAGAAGTGCTGATGTTGTTGTCGACGAGCGTTCTTAATTAGAGGGTAACTTGTATAGCTTGTCATAATAGGATGTCCCTTCTCGTTTGTGGCGAAAATCGCCGATTCATCCACACCTATTACATTGTAACAGATTGTTACAGAATCAGCCTTAACGTTGTGGTGAAAATCGTTTGCGGTAAGATAAGGAAACAGACAAGCCATTACGTCGCGGGGTGGAGCAGTCTGGTAGCTCGTTGGGCTCATAACCCAAAGGTCGTTGGTTCAAATCCAGCCCCCGCAACCATTTAAGCCTTCTACTATAGAAGGCTTTTTTGTCGGTTTTAAAAACGGCATCCCCCCCTTTATGTAACAGATTAGAGTGCTTATTTTACTATTTTTGTAACAAGTTTTAGCCCAAGGCATTTACATTTCACGGAAAATGCCTTAAAATCAGAAAGTGTGTGTCTGCATTTTTAGTATATAGCACTTTTTTGGGTTCTTTTCACTTTTTTGCTAGTGAACCCTCTTGTTCAATACCCAGCAAGCACGCTACAATACCCTGATCTTATTATGAAACGGTCGAACGAATTATGTCTTACAATGTATCATCACCTACGCCTCAATATAACAGTGCCGTTTCGTCGACGACGCCACCTGAAGCAGTGACGTCTAAAACCTTAGTTATTCCCAAGCTCAATGCCCCCAATTATACAACGCCTCCAACTCCATTAAGCAATTCGCCTTTGACTGGGCCTGCGACGGATCAAATGCTTACCTCTCGTTCTTTTTCTGATTTGGTACGTCAAGTCCAACAAATCCAGGAACAATTGAATGTGCTTCAAGCTAATCAAAACTTGACTCGTAGTCAACAAATGACCAATCCGATTCAATATTTAAGCCAAAATGGTTTAGGCAACATCATTTCCAACCTCTTCGGTGGACGTCGCCAAATGCAAACAGGCAAAACCTTGACGGATGCGGAACAAGACGCCCAAGAAAACACCTACTTTGAAGAAGTCGAAGCCCCCAAAGTCTTTAGTACGGCTCGGGTGGCGAAGGTCTCTAATACGTCCTTGAGCTAGCTTTTATATAGAAGGCTCTAATAAAGGGAAAACCGTCATCCTGAGTGAAACGAAGGATCTCCCCACCCCTTACGGTTCCATTTTGGGAGATGTTTCGCTATGCTCAACATGACGTCTTTTCTTTTTTATGGCTTTCGCAGAACCTCCTACAACACTATAAATGCGTATTGTGGATCCCCTGCTTTTGGGTAGGTGAACAGTTCAACGAACAATGTACACAGGCATCAGGCACAGGGATTCGCTTGACGGAAGTGGAGGCTCTACCAGCGATCGTCGCATGGTGATGAATGGCTCGGGCATATTGAAAATGGGGGGCATTCCAAAAGTCACCCTGCCAAATTTTACGGCTTCCTGCTTCAAGCAACGCCCATTTTGGGCATGGCGACGTGTTAAAGGCGGTGTCCATACTCACCGTTGAATAAGGGGCTTCACAATAACGATTGGCAGGCTTATTGGTTTGCGATTCGATTAGAGTCGGCAGTTCAAAGGCAACTCGAAAACCAAGGGGATCCAGCCCTTTTAAAAAGGCGTGGACTTCTAAATCTTCAGCATACAAGGGCGTAAATAAACCACTTTCTTGTTCACCTAAGCTTGCGGTTTCTGACGAATTGGTATTAAGCAAACGAACCCCTTGTACCCCCCATTGTTCAGCCGTCTGTAGCATGGTGGGTATCATTTTATAGTTGAACTGATTCACATTATAGTTTACCCAAATGGCTAAAGGAGCTTTAAGATCTGGGTTTTGACTTTTATGATGTAAACGTTTGGTGATGAATCGATACAAGGCTTGTTGATGCTGTAAAAAAAATGACGCAGGTTGCCCTGTTAGCATGTGAAAATTCGAGGGACTATGGCTTTCCATCAAAACCGTAAGGCTTGTAATAGGGGAATCTAAAATCGCTTGGCTGTGCATGGCAAGTGTGGAAGGGGCGATTTCCACATGGCATTCAACGCCATACGTTTCGTGAAATATCTTCAAGAGTTTTGGAAAATTATTCAGAACCAAAAACGGATTGCCATGCCCCATAAAACGAATGTACTTGAGCTTCGGCAATTGAAGCATTAAATGGTGAATGGTGTCTTCGTCCCATCGATTGGCGGAAAAGGAATCTTCAAGCGATACAATCAAGCGTTCTGGTTCACTATGACGGATCGTGCCACTGTTTTCGTCCAAGTGGGTCATCATTTTTTCAAGCATACCTGTCAACCAGCCATTCGCCTTGGCAACTGGCGTGAGTGTGGAGCTATTGTGGGTATTTGGACTTTGTGATGTTTCAAGCATAAGAAAAAACCTTCAATGTATTTACACCTTATTCTATAAGGCATCCCTAAAAACGACCAGTCCTTTTCGCCTGACCCCCTCCACATGAAGGAGGCTTCTTCATCATCAGACCTTTTGGGTCGAAAGACTGAAAGCAATCACGATAATTTACTGAATAAAGGATGAGTCCACATGACGATGCTCCCCCTGCCTTCTTGGGAAAAAACAAAAGTGCTTTTAGAACGTAGTTGTTTAATTTTAATGGGTGTTTCTGCCCTTTTAATCGTATTGTCTTATCATCCTGATGCGGTTGAAAAGCAATGGCATTCCACCGTCGCTGAAAAAACGGCGGTTTTTCAAGACGGCACAGCGTGGGCCAATGCTTCAACGACTAAGGCGATGCAATCTGTGACGGCGTCCGCCGTGGCGTCAAACTCAAGCCGTAGACTTTCACTTGAAGATCCCCATAGCCTTGCCCCCAATACGCAAGCTACGCAGGCGTCAAACTGGTTAGCAGAACTCGCTTCAAACATTGGTAACAATCTTCAAGAAAATCTTCAAGGTAAATCAAGTCCTGTTCCTCTTCCAAGTTTGCCGTCTTTGCCGCAGCCCACCGACAATGTTGTGGTGTCTCGCACGGCAGGGCCTTTTGCGTCCGTGCCGATGTCGTTAAAGCCAAAAGCCTTATTTATTCAAGTTAAAATCAATGACAGAGCCACAGGGCATTTTATTTTAGATACGGGAGCGACTTATACCACCATTTCAAAACGCATGGCACGTCAGTTGGGATTAGATCTTGAAAATAGTGAAAAAATCGCTATTACCACCGCCAATGGGGAACTGGATGTACCTAAGGTTAGACTTAAGACGGTTGCGGTTAATGGGATTGAGGCATCTGATGTGGAAGCCACGGTCATGGATTTTGGGGAAGGCAATAGCTTTGCAGGCTTATTGGGCTTGAGCTTTATTCAACACTTTAAGTTGACGCTGGATCCTAAAAATGGTCAGATGATTTTCGAACCGATTTAGTGGATATAGTGTTTTATGCTTCCTAATCAAAATGCCTAACCCTTGTTATGTTTGAAGAATGGGGGTTTTCTGTTCCTTTTAACGCTGGTGCTTGGGGGGCTTTGTGTCGCCTAACCGCCATAGGCGGTCTATAGTGTTTTAAATAATTTCCCCTACAGTGTCTATACTTTGTCGCTACGATTATTTTGTTCTTTATGTAGGTCTATCTACACTTCTTCACAAAATAATCTAGGTTCCTCGTCTAGCCTAAGTACGGAAAACTCTTTAAAACACTATACCAATTAAACGATTAAATAGCGTCTGGCGTCTTCGTTGTTGCTCGGGTTCTCGATGTGCTTATGGTCGTCTCTGTACACCTCACACATCTGCGAGTCTAGGCTCCTAGAATAGCCTACTGTACAGAAAACTCTAAACTTGGCTATAAAAAAAGGGGAAGCTTTGTAAAGCTTCCCCTTTTTTTAAATATGCTTGATCGATCGCTTAAACGACGATGGCTCCACCAAAGCGACCACGCTTGAACGTCACACGACCTTCGTCTTGGAGTTGCTTTAACCCACGACGCACCGAATTCACCGTAACGCCAATATCTGTCGCTAACTCATTCACATTCGGCAATTGATCGCCACTTTTAAACGATGCCGTTAATTTTTTATCCAAAGCTTGGTAAGCCTTTTCATAATCGTACAAATCAATGTGCTGTTCCGCAGGCACGAACAAGGCTTCCATCGTATTCAACGAAATAAAATGCAACGGCAAACGAGTCACATAAGTGCCGTAGCGTCCACGCTTGGAATGAATCATGCCTTGTTCCGCCAAACGTTGCATGGCGTCATGCACGGTTTTAATCGAAACCTTGAATAGGGTCGCCAATTCTTGATGCGGTGGCAATTTGTCGTTGACTTCATAGCGATCCGAAATCATCGCCTTTAGGTCACGTTCGATTTGATCAATCAAGGTATCCGTCTGAATCGACGCAAAATCATTGCCGACATTTTCTACATCGGGCAGACGCTTCAACGTCCAGTTCGGCTTTTTCCCACGATTACCCATGGCTTCAAGCACGCCTTCATGGGCTAAAAACTCCATGGCTAAACGAGTCGTATTGGGCGCCGCTTGAATGATTTTCGCCATTTCACGGCTTGAAGGTAATAAAGCATTAACAGCAATGCCTTCATTAACAATGTACTGCTGAATGGCTAAAACGGTTTGGTCTCGCTTAGAGGTTTGCTTGCGAATGCGTTGTTCGTCTTGAGTTTGGCTGGCATTTCTAAGCAAGGTGCCGATGCGTTGCTTGGATTCCACCCAGCCTTCATCTTCCACAAAGCGAATGGCATTCTGCACGGTTCCCACACTCACGCCTATATAGTCGGACAAATCCTTTTTCAAAGGAAGCAAGTGATTTTCATTTAAATCCCCAGACGCAAAACCAGCTTTAATCCATGTGGTCAACCATTCAGCGATTTGGGCATCTTTACCCACACCTGCTTTTAGCGTCAACGGGTTGGGTAAATCTTCTAACGTTAAACGCAACGGTGAATCAGACGTGACGCTTTCCAAAACTTGTTGATGCAACAGACGGTTCGACGTAAAAGCCCCTTTGACTTGTGGGGCAATAAGGGCAGGAACGCCTGCTTTTGTTATTGTGCCGTTGACTAATGCGGACGTCGTTTTTTTCTGCGTCTGCGTTTGGGTGTTCTTGGTCATTCTAAAATCCTTATGTCCTTATGAGATACGTATATGTCTAAAATGTCTGAGTATGTTACCTGTGAGAAATGAAAGTCTTGAATGAAATGCCTGTAGAGAGATATTTCTTATCGAGAAGTCTCTATATTAGTATTAAAACAAGCATCCGTTTGAAGTGTGCTATTGTTTTAATTGTTGTAACATAATTTACCTTTCGGCAAAGGCAAGACAAACTTTAATTTTTGTTACAAATAAAAACAATCAGGACTTTCGTAAAGATTTCTTCCTTAATATAGGGGAGTCTCTTAAAGACGAGGGTGCTTTCATTCGAAGCTGAAGTACCGTGTATAAGAGGCAAGCCTACTGAAAGTCCCCCAAACATGATGTCTAATGAAAACCAAGCATGGTACGCTAAATACCCAACACTTAATCGATCCTTAAATCTTCTGAAGCCATTGCCAGATTATATTCAAGAACTGGTGGGCAAGCAACTTTATACCTATGCCAAGGAATTGGCTTTTGAAGAATATGAAGCCCTTCCCACTGACGAAGATTCCAGTACCCTAGGGCTTAAACGTCTTAAGCAATTCATGCAGAACAAGGCACATCATTCGCTGGTGTCTCGTGCCTTAAACGAAGTCATGGGCTTAAATGAACAGGGGCGTGCTTTAGTGGGGCAACGTCTTTTATTATGCTTACAAGCCTTAGACAACTTGTCCCGTCAACATTCTGGCGACGGCGATTTTACATCGACGGCTCAAAGTCGTATTGAAGTGCATACTTTAATCAAGCTGGTTTTTGACAAAAGCTTAAGTGATTTTGAATTACAGGGGCAACAGCGTAAGGCGGAACGTAAAGCCGTTTTAGAAGAAGAAAAGCTAGCAGAAGCTATGCTTAATCAAGCTTTACAAGAAGTGGGTGAATTAGAAGACCACTACTACACCCCCCATGCGGATATTCAAGACGAAGTGCTTCAGCGTGTGGAGCTGGATCCTGAAATGGCGAGACTTGCCGCCCTGCAAGAAGCCGTCCCAAACAGCTTAACGCCTCGTATTAAACGCATCGGACGTTTCTTAGTCTTACTGCTCAGCACACCTGAAGAAGCGCCTGAAGAAGTTATCGTACCCGAACAGGACGTTGAAACGCCTGCGATTGAAGAATCCGTCATAGAAGCGACTGCAAGCCTAAAAGAAAGCACTGTAGAAAAAGCTTCTTATGCCGAAGAAGAACTGGTCATAGAAGAAGAAAACCCTTCAGACGATATTTTTACTTCTTCCAACCACTTAGACACTGAAATCGTTCATACTAAAGAAACAACCCCTCAAGAAAGTGAAGTACTTATGAAAAAAACCGTTTCTTTTGAACCCTTGCCTGAAGAGACCCCCAAGAAAAAACGTGAAACTCTAGGACCTTTTGAACTTTCGGAAGCGGAGCGTCACGCCTTGATTGAAGACGTGCTTAATCCGTCTCAAACCGAAAAAGCGGATGAAAAAGTTAATAGTATTCTTTCGTTGATTTATTCGGGTGTGGATGTCGACGCCATTCCCCACGATGCTACCCCCGAAGAAAAACTGGCTCGTGGCTTAGCGTTGTTTAACAATTCGGATCCACCCTTGATTCAGCCTAACAAGCGTGATTTGGCGTTAACCGCCGACGAAATCGATGCCTTGATTGCTCGTGTTACGGAAGCTCCTGAAGTGCGAGTTGCCAAAGAACAGGCGAAGCAAAAGGTCTTAGATGCCCTTGAGTTTATGAACGACCTTGTGAAGCCTGCCATTGGAGCGGATGCCACATCGTGCGAAGAAACGCTAGCCAAAGTGGGAGAAACACTGAAGAAGCCTCGCAAAGCCAGTGCGAAAAAAGCTGGTGCTGAAGATAAAAAAACGAAGAGTTCTAAAGAAACGACATCGGCGAAGGGCTTGAGTAAGTCAACGGCAGAAGCCAAGCCGAAATCGACCACGAAAAGCACGAGCAAAACGACCAAGCCTCGCAAGAAGGCGACCGACACGCCGAAGGGTTAGGACGACCACAATCAAGGCTAGAAGTAAAGCGTCACAACGGCATCAGGTAGGGCTTTTTTGAGTTCTGAAATGGATCTTTGAAAACGTATCGCACTTGAAGGATCTAAACGGTTTAAAACGTGCTGAATCCATTCCACATATTTCCCAAGTTGCGACTGTTGACAAGAAGGATCGTAGCCTAAGGGTTTATGCTTGTATTCTTCTCGAATTAACCAACGGTTATGCGTTACATAATTTCGTAAACCGACGAAAGATTTAAATAAATCAAGTGCTTGCCATCCTTTGTAATGTTTTTTAGGTAGTTGAATGTATCTTACGATAGATTTTTTCACTCCTTCAGGAGTCTTGCGATGTATGGCGACAAGTGTGCCAAAGCTTTGAAATGCCAACAACTTGTAAGCTTTGATATTTTCTTGTAAATCTTCAAAACGGAGGCTTGAAAAGTCGGTTTTCCGATACCAAAAATCAGGGTTGCCATAACCTTGTGGATGCTTCCTTGCATACTCATCCATTAAACGAATCAATAAAGCACTATAAGAAGCCTCAATCCGCATAAGGGCATCGAACAAAATACGACGTAAGGCTTCATTTTGTTCAAATAAACGCCCTATCTCTTCTTGAGTTAAAGGGTTTTGAAGGTGCTTATTTTGATAGCAATTGATCGCTTCTTCACAATAAAAACGTCCATAGAGATTTTCTAAAGATTCCGCCTTAACCACCAAGGACATACGCAAAAAGTCTTCCAAAAAGCCTATAAAACACAAGTAGCCACCAATGGGCACTTCTTCGAGAGGTGAGGCAGCTACATTGCTCCCTATATTATTACAAAGTATTGATGTCTTGTCAAGACTTGTGCAGCACTTTCATAATACCATTTCTTAGATTGAATAGCGTATAGGTGGATCCTAGGAGCCTAGACTCGCAGATGTGTGAGGTGTAGACAGACCTACATAAGCACATCGAGAATCGTAGCGACAACGAAGACGCCAGACGCTATTTAAACTAAGAAATGGTATAAATCAGCCAGAAGACAGTAGCTTGACTTCTTCCGATGACCCCTGACGCAGTTTTTCCCACAAAATCGGATGCTCCTGTTGAAGCCCCTCCACGCCCAAACGCTCCACCCACTCGAACGCCGTTTGGCGTGCTTGAGCCAATAACTCGTAATCGTCCACCAAGTTGGCAAATTGCAGTTCGGGCAAGCCACTTTGACGCAAGCCCACATAATCCCCCGGCCCTCGAATGGCGAGATCATGCTCGGCAATCACAAAACCGTTGCTGGTTTCTTCCATAATTTCAAGGCGTTTGGTCGTTTCTTCGTTCTTTTGTTGAGCAATCAAGACGCAGTAACTTTGATGTTCCGCACGACCCACACGCCCTCGTAACTGGTGAAGCTGGGCCAGCCCAAAACGCTCCGCATTTTCAATCAGCATGACACTCGCATTCGGCACGTTTACGCCAACTTCTACCACGGTCGTGGAAACCAAAATATCCAAGTCGCCTTGCACAAAGGCGTGCATGACGGCATCTTTTTCTTCCGTCTTGAGCTTGCCGTGCATGAGCCCCACACGCCGATGCTGAAAGACTTCCGTCCGTAAACGTTCATATTCAGCGGAAGCCGCTTTGGCACTCAAGCTTTCGCTTTCATCAATCAAGGGAAAGACGATATAGGCTTGACGACCATAGACCAACTGCGTTTCAATCAGATCATACGCTTCCTTACGATGGCTATTGCTTAAGAGACGGGTCAAAATCGGCGAGCGACCGGGGGGCAACTCATCCAGCACGGAAACATCCAAGTCGCCGTGCATCGTCATGGCAAGCGTGCGAGGAATGGGCGTTGCCGTCATAGAAAGCAGTTCAGGCATTTGATCGTCCACCCCCTTATTACGGAGGGCGAGCCGTTGTTTGACGCCAAATCGATGCTGTTCATCCACCACGACAACCCCTAGGCGGTGAAACTCGACGCTTTTTTGAATGAGGGCGTGCGTCCCCACCACCAAATGAATCTGCCCATTGGCGAGCGATTGCAAGACCTCTCGCTTGGCTTTCGCCCCGAGTTTACCCACCAATAACGCCGTTTTAATCCCCAAGGGAGCTAGCATTTCAACGCATCCTTGATAGTGCTGTTCGGCGAGGATTTCTGTTGGAGCCATGAACGCCCCCTGAAAGCCATTTTCGATCGCCACCAACAGGGTGAGCATCGCCACCACCGTCTTACCACTACCGACATCCCCATGCAGGAGGCGGTTCATCGGCAAGGGAGACGCCAAATCGTCGCAGACTTCTTGGAACGATCGGGCTTGTGCCTTGGTGAGCTGATACGGCAGGCTTTCCAAAAACTGATGCACCAAGCCATCGGGCTTCACATGAATGCTCTGCCCGTGGATTTCATGTTTATAGGTGTAACGCATCAACGCCAAACGCAGTTGTAACAGGAACAATTCTTCAAAGCCAAAGCGATGCTTGGCTTTTTCGGCGATCGCTAGACTTATGGGGAAATGCAGACTATGAAAGGCTTCATGCACGCCCATGAGCTGGTGTTGCTGGCGGATCGCTTCAGGCAAGGCATCGGGGATTTCGGCACTAAAGGTGTCGAGGGCGTTTTGAATGCATCGACGCAAGCTTTTCAGATTTAACCCTTGCGTCAACGGATACACAGGCAAGACGGTCGTCGCACCATGCCCCAGCATGGGGGATTCGTCGCCGTCTTCATAGCTCAAGGTTTGCATTTCAGCGTTGTCGAGTTGGGGGCAGTGATTGAAGCTGTCCCACTTGACTTTACCGCTAATCAGGACTTCCGTGCCTTTGGGGAACTTGGATTTCACGCTTTCAAGCATGGCTCGTTGACGGGTGCTGAAAAAACGTTGTGAGCTGGCTTTCCCGCTATCATCTTGAAATAAAAACCGCAAAACGATGAGTTTGCCGCTTTTTAAATCGTGCGATTCCACTCGTTTAATGGTGGCAATCAGGCTCACGTATTCGCCTTCCATGACATCTGCGAGTTTTTTGCGTTGCTGATAGTCAATGTACTGACGGGGGGCATATCGCAAGACGTCTTCCACCGTAGACAAGCCCAAGCTTCGGAGCATCGCCTCTAATTTCGGACCAATGCCTTTGATTTTCGCCAAAGACTGTTGCCCAGCGGAGACGTTTTCATCATCAATCGTCGCCGTTTTTTTCGTCGGGGGCTTAAGCATGACGTGGCAGAAATGTTCGAGGGCATCGACGGCATGCATCCGCAGGGGGAGATCCATCATATCGTAGCGTTGAAACTGCATCAGCAGTTTCGGGATGCCGTCTTCGTCGAGGACGTGCTTGATGACGAGCTTCAGTTGCAGGCGAACAAAGGCATCAAAGCGACGTTCTTTGCCTTGCACGTTGATGAATCGATGCTTTTTTTCAACATCGATGCCTTTGAGCAGGGTTTCAAACACGGCGTTGACTTCGGGGCTTAGCATGGGGAAT
>JAJTHC010000019.1 GCA_021299615.1 Vampirovibrionales bacterium | reverse complement strand
TGGGTCATTTCTTCAAGGAATCGGTGTTGGGGGCAGGCATCTTGGAGCAGGTAGTCGGCGAAGTGCATAAGAACGTCCTCAAAACAATGTTATGCTCTTATTTTACCAAAAACAACCGACTTTCTCTGTACCTTCTCTTAAACTGATTACCCCCAAGCGAAATGAAAAGGTAGTTCAAACCGTCTTTAATGACACTGGCAAAGGCAAAGAAGTTCAAAAATTCGTTAAAGAGAAAGTGCCTGGTGGTAAAACGATCGTTAAGCTAGGCGGTCAAGTTGTTAATTTGGCGAAAAAGGGTTTTGAGAAAGTCCAAGAGTACTTTTTTGGGGCTCCTGCCAGTGCAGCCCAGCCGCCTAAGGTTGCTAAGCCTGTAGGTAGTGGTGACAAATCTAAAGCTAATACGGCTGGTGCTGGTAGTGGTAAATCTCCCCCTCCCCCTCCCCCTCCCCCTCCTCCTTCTCGTACTAATACTAGTCCTAGTTTGGTGGGCATTATTGAGAATACCGCTAGGTCTTCACGTGCTTTTGCAGAGACACATCTTCCAAAACCTGTCGTAAATGTCACCAAAAAAATAGAAAAGGCAGTGGTAAACGTTGCACGTCCAGTGTGGCGAGCTGTGAAAGGTTTCTTCGGTCAGAAATAACTCCCTACCGAAAGCCCTGTGAAAGTTTCAACGCCCTCTCCCTAAAAAGGGAGAGGGCGTTGAATAATAAACGTTAAAACCTAGCCGTTCCAAGGGCGTTGAGGATGCCCCTCATACAACGCTTTCGGACGAATCAAACGATTGTTCGCCAATTGTTCCACCACATGAGCCGTCCACCCTGCGGAACGACCGATCGCAAAAATCGGCGTATATACTTCGGTGGGGATGTTCATCATGTAATACAAGTACGCAATCGGGTAGTCCACATTCGGGAAAAGCCCCTTCTTTTCAGTCATCAAAGCTTCTAAGCGATCCGCAATAGCCGGCCATGGCGAATTGGCTCCTTTGGCTGTGATGAATTCGGCACGCATTTCACGTAACAATTTCGCACGAGGATCCCCATTCTTGTAGGCACGATGCCCAAATCCCATGATTTTACGCTTTTCAGTCAAGGCGGTTTCAAGCCACGCATCAACATTTTCAGGGCTTCCAATTTCCAAGAAAGTCAGCATGGCTTGCTCGTTGGCTCCCCCATGTAAAGGTCCTTTCAAGGCACCTATTGCGGCAAGCACACCTGAATGAATATCGCTCAAGGTGGATGTCGTCACTCTCGCACTAAAGGTCGACGCATTAAAGCTATGCTCGGCATAAATCACCAAGGTTGAATTGAAGACTTTTGCCGTCAAAGCATCAGGCTTTTGACCTTGTAGCATGTACAACGTATGTTCGGCGTGATTGAGTTCAGCCCCTAAAACAGGAGGCAAGGACGTTCCTGCCTTGGCATGAGAAAACGCAGCGGTGAGTGCGGGCATTTTAGCGATGATACGAATCGCTTTACGGATATTAGTTTCGTTGGTATGTACATTTTTTTCAGGATCGTAAAGGGCTTCAAGGGCAAGACCTGCTTTCAGGGCATCCATGGGGTGAGCGTCTTTAGGAAAGCCTGCAATGATGCTCGCCACTTCGGGACGAATCCCACGTTCAGCAACCAAGGTTTGCGTGAAGAGATCCAGCTCATTCGGTGTCGGCAATTCACCGTACAACAACAAGTAAGCCGTTTGTTCAAAACTAGCATATTGCATCAAATCTTGAATATCATACCCACGATATAACAAGGTTTGTGTTTCAGGGTTAATCGTACAAATCTTCGTCGTTCCAGCAATAACGCCTTCAAGACCGGGGGAATATGCTACGGTGGCTGCGTTCATAGAACGGCTCCTTCTTCATTGAATAAATAAAATTGGTTTAAGCGGGAAAGTGAGGTTTTTTACAATAATTCACTATTCATACTAGTATACCGTAAAAAAACAAAAAGTCATCACACGAAAGAAGAATCTCCTTAGGCGAGTAAAAAGATTTGACCTCCGCCGTAAATGGGTTTTTCATTATGATACCCAATAAACATGGGCTGTTCAAGCGGTTTGTTTTCGCCCATATTACGGGTTTTGCCCAAGGTGGAAACTTCGCTGGAGATTAAAAACGGATTGCTTTTGCCGATACCTGAAAGTCCTCCCAAGGCGGGGGTGGGGAAGTTCGGCAAGTTAGGACGTGTCACTTGAGACGCCAAGGGGGCTTCTACAGGCCCCAAGCCTTGTGCGAAGCCGTCTTGCTGACCTTTTTGGGCTTGAAAGCGTTGGTTAATGGAAGACTGTTTAAACAGGGTGTTTTGAATGCTGTCGAGCAATCCCATGGGAAGCACCTCTTTTTAAAAGGGTATCCCTTCTAGTATGACATATTTTGCGAGTAGGTGCATCACTTTTTAAAGCCGACTTCGTTTGAATATAGTATTTTCAATAAATAACCATACAATGTCTCTTCGTTGTCGCTCGGGTTCTCGATGTGCTTATGTACGTTTGTGTACACCTCACACATCTACGAGTCTAGGCTCCTAGAATCCATCAAGCTAAGAAATGGTATAATCACTTGTACCAGCATCCGTTGGCGTAGTCAGGCATTGCGTCCTTTAAAAAAGACTGGGGAAGCCTTGAATACCGCTATGGCGGTTTGACTTTGTTTTTGTTTGGGGAAAATACGCCAAGCAAAAAGCGACAAACCTCTAGGATTTGTCGTTTTGCATTTAAGCATTGAATAGTCTTATTTCTTAGCTATCATAGATGGTTTAGGTGGATCTACAGTGGGTGGATTTTTGGCGGATTCAAGTTTTTTGATCATGGCGTTAATCTCATTTTTAGGAGGGTACACGCCGTCCTTAAATCCTTGAATCATCACCCATGCTTGTTGTGCAAGGGTTGATTCCACCTTGCTGGGGTCTACACCCTTAAAGCGATAATTCAAATAAGCATTCATAAGGTTATTCATGTCATCTGTTGGTTCATTACTACTCATAAATTTTCCATTGTCAGCAGAAAATTTATCAAAGATGCCTTTTGCTCTTTGAAGACCTATCTCTGCCAATTTGAGCCGTAGAGTCAATGCCGCAGGGACTTTCCCTTTTTTAGAGGCTTTCTCAATTTGAGCTTTCAGATCATCCACTTTCTGTTGTTCATTGTTCATGGAAACTTTGTTGTCATTGAAGTCTAGAAAAACTTTGTCAATTTTACCTTGAGCCACACTAGGTTTCCACTCTTTGGTTAATGTGGGATCTAGGCCAGGGATCCTGAACATGGAGATATAGGGGCTGTACAAGTCGTCGTTTAAGAATGCTTTATACAATTGAGCATCGGTTAAATCAATGTTCTTCCCTTGGCTTTTAGGCAGATTTTTAAAACCTGCACTACTAGCGGAATTGTTTAAATCCCACCTGGGTCCTTCATAATCCAATGTCCAAACGTGGTCGGTACCTTGGTCGGTTCTTGCGGCGAGGGTACTGACTACGCCTTTTTGTCTGACTGTATCAAATGCCGAAGTATTCACACGTATAGTAAATGCGTCAAGTCCGAATAGTTCTTCGTAAACCTGACTAGTAACGCCTCCTGCATTTTTTTGATCAGGGTAGGCCTGAAACCATGCGGTTTCGGTGGCGAGCGTTAAATCACTGGTAGACTTACCTTGGTATTCTCTGGCACGAAGTTGGTCGATTTGAGCTTTGGTAATCGTCATTTTATTGCCGTTTGCCCAGTTAAACGTGAAGTCCCCTGTCCGAGGATCCGCCTGAATGGTTTGATTAACTTTATTCATCAACCAACCGTTGGGGTCATCGTCTCGAGTGGCTTTGACGATGCTATTCAACCCTGCGTGAATAAAGCAAGATGACGCCATGTCGGACTGTTGAGCAGTTAAATCAAGGTTCTTCATCAAGGATTTCAAATAGTAAGAGTCAATGTTACCTTTATTTTGCGTCGGTGGTTTTGTTGTGGACGTTTTTCCCCAAGCATCGATAGGGGAAGATCTTACTCCGATAGGCATATAGTGGTCTCTCTCTAATTTAAATGGTCGTGTAAAGCTTCATGTCCGTCAAAATGATAGACTTGTATAAATAAACACAGGGGGGGGGGGATTGCCTTTTCGTAACACTTCTTCACAAAATAATCTAGGCTCCTAGTCTAGCCTACTGTACGGAAAACTCTTTAAAACACTATAGAAAGCTGCATCGTCATTGCGAGTGAAACGAAACAATCTGTAAAGTCGTAAATTAGGTAGTGTCGACATTTAGTCAAGAAAGGAGGAATTTCAAGGAAAAAAACGGCTTGTTAGGCATGTATAGTCAAGTTTATAATTTCCTGTACAGTGTCTCTTCGTTGTCGCTACGATTCTCGATGTGCTTATGTACGTCTTTGTACACTTCACACATCTGCGAGTCTAGGCTCCTCGTCT
>JAJTHC010000187.1 GCA_021299615.1 Vampirovibrionales bacterium | reverse complement strand
TAGCGTTTAAATCTAATGCAAAACACCGCAATAATTCCCGAAATTTACGTTCAGAAATGTGCGACTGTTTATAATACTTGTTTTTGCCTGTAGTCATAATGCTTTAGCCTATCATAAAATTAGCTAAAGTTTACCAGACCCATAGTGTTTTAAATAATTTCCCCTACAGTGTCTATACTTTGTCGCTACGATTATTTTGTTCAGTCATGTAGGTCTATCTACACTTCTTCACAAAATAATATAGGCTCCTTGTCTAGCCTACTTTGCGGAAAACTATTTACAACACTATATATAGCGTAAATCTTTCTCTGTAGGGGCGGCGATTTATCGAATCTGTTTCAGGATTGTGGGGTGGACGTGATAAATCACGCTCCTACATTCAATACGGCATTTAATCGTTTAAATAATGTCATACCAATTCTTATTTTGAATAGCGTCTGGCGTCTTAGTTGTCGCTACGATTCTCGATGTGCTTATGTACGTCTCTGTACACCTCTCCCATCTGCGAGTCTAGGCTCCTAGAATCCGCCGATATAAAATCGTTTCAAACAAAAGGTTACAATTGTTACACATTAGGCAATTTTAAGATTCTCTTAACCTTTATTAAAGCACAGAGGAGATGACTCCTCACCCCCACACCTTTCCCCACACCCCACACTTATCGTCCCCCCTTGTTTCAGAAGATCATTTTATCACCTGTCCTGTTCACACTGTTCACTGTTTACCTTCCCTTCACCGTTTAACGGATGCATCCTTTGTGCATCATCAAACAAAAGAAGCTCCCTTCTTGTTGACTTTTCCCCATACCTACCTGTTCACCCCATTAAGAAAAAAAGAGAAATAATCACTGCTATGGCTTTAACTGAACCCCAAATTTCGTCTTTACTAGGTTATATCGCAGAACCTATTCAGAACAAAGTATCTGAAAAAAATTATGCCGATTTAAGAGAACTTCTCGTCGTTTTTAAAGAAGTAGATGCTCAACGAAGCTTGAAAATGCCTTCTAGCATCGAACAGCGTTGGATTGACTTTTTACCATGGCATTCTTTTAACTAAACCATTAAAACCTCATTCCCAATCAATAGAAAACGCATGAAGCTTGAGTTTCATGCGTTTTGTCGTATTCGTACGCATTTATGTAACAAAATAAAACATTTCTTAATAAAATAGGTGTCAAAATATGCTACCCCTTGCAAGACAAGGCAAGTATTGATATTCTGAAGAATACAGCCTGATTCAAATTTTATTCGTATCAACAGTCAAAGAAACCCCCTCCCCCTATGGTTCGTCAAACCTTGAAGAATACTTACCATACCAGCTCGCTTTACTTGCTTAAGTTTTTAGCGTTTTTAGAGGTGAATGCTCTAAAACGTGCTGAATTGCAGGCACTTTTTGAGCAGGATACCGACTGCCTTTCCCCCCTTTCTACCGATACATTACGCCTATATGCAAACGCCCTTGAAGAAATGGGGTGTTTACTCCAACGCCCTGACAAAAGCAATGATTTCCAATACAAACTGGAATACTCCCCTTTTTGGATTCAATTCAGCATCGAAGAATGGCACTTGTTACTTCATAGTTTAGACAGTAAGCTACAAACCTCTCATATTCCAAGCTTTGTGCGTGTGTATGAAATGGCAGAACACTTGCTTTCTCAAAAGTTTTTAACCCCACAAGCCAAACAAGAATTACAGAACTTGTTGAATCGCTATATTCAACCTTATCAACTTAAGAATCTTAAGCTATTAGAACGTTCGACCGAACTAAATGCGTGGTTTTTAGTGCAGTACCAAGGTAAAGAATCCGTGTATGAATGGCAGGTCTTGCATGACACGATCATCCTAGACAACAGGCGTTTGTATTCGCTTTGCTATCATATCCATCCTGTAACGAAGGAGATTTCTCCATTGATGTTAAGGCTGGATCGATGCCGTAACCTCTTTCCTATTTCTCAAGGTAAACTAGGCAATTATGAAGTTACCCGACGTCGTATTCTGCATTATATTGACCAAGAACCTGAACTCTGCTGTGCTATTGTTTTACCCAAAGGAATTAATTTTGTTTCACCTAGGTTAAGGGGGGAACGTATTCTATCTCTCACTCAAGAAACATCAGATTCCCTGCCTTTTTTAGAAGATATTCAAGCATTTTATGGTGTAGAAACCTATGCCATTCAATACATGGTAAAAACGACGCACCTGTTTTACCTCATGCAATGTTTAAAAGCTTCAGGGGGATTCCTAATTCCTTTAAGTGTTGCCTTTACAGAAGCTTTTGCCAGTAATTTAGAAAAAGTAAAGCCCCAAACCTTACAGGTAAAGCATGACGAAAGGGCTATAAAGTTATGACGTTTACAGGTGTAACGAACCCTTTTAAGCCACCGGCATCACTTGCTTTGTCAACTGATTTACATGCTACTGCCAAACGGGTTTTAAACATTATTTTAATTTTACTTGAACGACTTAAGGTCGAAGAAACTGAGCTAATGGAACGTTTAAGCCCCGAAGGGGAAGAACCTGTTCCTTACAATACGTTACGTAAATACATTCGAACCCTTCGATATGCGGGGTTTGATATTGTACGAAAACGAATAGAAGGATCGATCATTTATGTTTTAAATGACACCAAGTTTCACTTAGATTTAAGTGTTCAACACGCCCAAGGTTTTGAAGAATGGATCACTTCATTATCAAAATCTAGTAGTCTTTATCGAAAGTTAATGATGTTGGTAGCCCCCCCGTTTAGGCTCGGCTTTTGGGATCCTAATTTTAGTTACCAGCATTCGTCTGCTCACACATTATTTGAAGGGAAAGAGCATCTTCAGTGTTTACAAAATGCCATTGCTTCTAAAGAACTCTTAGAGTTTCACTTGTATAATGATGTACAAAATCAGAATTACAGAGACACATTTTGGGCAAGGCCTTATGCCTTGAGTCCCTTTAGACAACGAGATGCCGTTATTTCCGCAATTCATCCATACAATCGTCAAGTCTTTCATATTAAACTGAGTAATATCAGGGAATTACGTACGGTTTCCAAAACGTGGTTAGATTCCGATTGGTTAAAGTCGATAGAGTATCAACTGGTATTGAGTCCTCACTTTGCCAAACGATATGAGCTTAAGCCCCACGAAACGTATCTAGGCAGTGCGACCTTTGGGGAAACCTGCATACAGGTTTCGCATGAATTGCTTTACAAATCTCTTTCCCGATGCGTGAAATATGATAAACTGGTTCAAGTAGATTCGCAAGAACTGTTGGGTGAAAAACTTCAAGCCTTCCATGAATTGCAAGCTCGTATTTTTAAAGAAGCCAAGGTGCCTTCCCCTTAGAAGGTATTCTAAAGGGAGAAGAACATTATGCAAACCTATGTGTTTTTATCTAGTTTAGCAAGTTCTATACTCATTTATGGCGTCGTTTACTGGCAGTTACGCTGTTCCTTTTCGAACTTACTTGGCAATGCTTTTCGTAAAAAAGCAACGCGTCTCGCTTCAGCAGAAGATGCTCCTGTGCAAGGCGAACTTGCTGAATCTCATCAACGAGCGACAGCTCACTTAGAAGAGCAGGGGTATTTAAGACT
The DNA here is from genome assembly GCA_021299615.1 of Vampirovibrionales bacterium. Taxonomy (GTDB): domain Bacteria; phylum Cyanobacteriota; class Vampirovibrionia; order Vampirovibrionales; family JAJTHC01; genus JAJTHC01. The sequence goes on along the minus strand of JAJTHC010000187.1, from coordinate 1,212 downwards.
ATTAAACATCGTATACTTTTTGTTTGTGGTTAACGGTTTGGTAAATGTCGCAAAAAAAGTCACTTCGTTACAAATTAAAGACTACACTCAAGCGATTCAAATTTGGGCCGATATAACCAGTGGGCAACTATTTTGGTTAGGATGCTTTGCGGTTTTATATGTGGTTGCCTTATTGGTGATTAAAGACCGTCTACAAGATTCTAACCGCTCAACGTATTCTGATTCACCACAACCTTGGTAAGTCCAAATACAAGGAAATAAAGAATGAAGCTTGACCAAACGAATTGCATTTCTAAAGCCTTTACCTTGTCTGAAGTCCTAATTGTGCTTGGGATTATTGGTTTACTTAGTGCAATTATTATACCGTCTTTCATTGAAAATCAAACAAGAAATAACTGTGCTTATCTCATTAAATCCAGTATTTTGGCATCGAACAGTCTTTTGGAAGAAGCATTCACCTTTGCCCGCACCAACTTGATGGATGAAGCCGTTGAACGCTTAACGACCATTCGTAATTGTGGCGGAACTGTTAGTAACGCCACAACAGGTGGGTGCTGGAACACGAGTTCTCAACACCCTTTAACGACGAATGTGACGGATGAAGGCGTTGTTCTTAAAAATAATGCGGTAATTGTGGGTTTTAAATCAACGGTACTCCCTGCTGATGAACTGCTTTTTTTTGAAATGGATGCCAACGGTGTTGCAGGACCTAATTTTGTGGGAGTTGATCAAATCAACTTGGTGACTTGTACCACCAGAACGGTTTGTCAAACCAATGCCATGATGCAGGGCTTACAAGCTCAAGGCTATAAAATAGTCCCTGGGCAACTTTTACCTGCGGATGCTCAATCTGTAGCCTTGTATGATAGAGTGTTTGAACGTATATAGTGGGCTTATACCAATTGTATAGTTTTTAGAGTTTACGCTTCCTATAGAAAGCTCTACGAAACTCATACCCTTTAAACGAATGAATAGCGTGTTAGGCTAGACTAGGAGCCTAGATTATTTTGTGAGGGCGTGTAGACAGACCTACATAACAGAACAAAATAATCGTAGCGACAACGTATAGACACTGTACAGAAAACTCTAAATTCAGCTATACAAAGACGTACATAAGCACATCGAGAATCGTAGCGACAACGAAGAGACAAGTACAGAAAATTATAAAACTGTAACAAATTATAACAAGGCTTCAAGGCAGATTGGCTTTCT